>JAPPKT010000064.1 GCA_028819675.1 Caldilineaceae bacterium
TCTCGCCTTCGCTGACGGAGAAGGAGATGGCGTCCACGGCATTGACGTCGCGCGTTTTGCGCTTGACCAGACTGCGCATGGCGGCGATAAGTCCCGCGTCGCGTTCGTTGACGGTGTAGACCTTGGTTAACTGATCGATGTGAATGACAGGGTCTTGTTCCACGGTGGTTCAGTTCTCGTTTGGTTCGGGGCCAGCGGTCACCAGCGTATAGGCATCTGTGCGCAGGTAATGGGCGGCGACGCGCTGGACATCCTCTTTGGTGATGGATCTGATCCGATCCTGATAGGTCTGGAGATAGTCCAAGCCGAGGCCGAACCATTCCATATTGAGCAGGATGGAGGCGACGCCGTCGTTGGTTTCCAGGCGGAGGGGGAGAGTGCCAGTCATGTTGGCGATGCTGTCGGAGAGCTCTTCGTCGGTGACCGGTTCCTGCCCGAGCCGCTCGAATTCGTGGAGGATGCTGTCGATGGCCTGGTCGACGTTCTGGGGGTTGACGCCGGCGAAGGCGACCCAGGGCCCGATGCCAATGTCAGCGTCGAGCGCGCTGTAGCTGTAGTAGGCGAGGCCCTGGCGCTCGCGCACATTTTCTCCCAGGCGTCCCATCATGCCGAACTGGCCGAGGATATTGTTGGCGACCTGGACGGCATGGTAGTCGGGATGGTTGCGGGAGATGGCGAGGCAACCGATGACGACATCTGACTGGACCTTGCCGGGCATAGGGAAGGTCTTGCGCTGGATGCCTTTGGCGCCGGTCACCGGTGGGATGGTATTGGCGGGGGGAGGCGGTTCGACGGCGGTGGTCCAGTCGCCGAAGTGGGATTCCAGCAGCGCCACCACAGCCTCGGGCTCGACATCGCCGCTGACGACTACAATGGCCTGGTTGGGGCGATAGTGATCCTGGTGGAAGCGGGCCACATGGTCGCGGTTGATTTCCTGGATCGTCTCGATATAGCCGGACGTGGGCAGGCCGTAGGGATGGTCTCCGTAGATCATTTCGTTGAAGCGGCGGAAAGAGACGCTGCGCGTGCTCTGTTCGCGCTCTTGCAAGCGGACGAGCCGCTGGTTGCGCACGCGTTCGATGTGTTCGGTGGGGAAGGTGGGCCGCTGCAGAATGTCGGCCAAGATCTCCACCATGAGCGGGAAATCTTCGACAAGGCTCTCGCTGCCAAAGTTGGTGACGTGGGTGCCGCCGCCGGCGCTGACGCTGGCGCCGACCGATTCCACGGCCTCGTTGAAGCGATCGAAGTCGTAGCTGGCGCTGCCGCGGCTTACAAGGGAAGCGGTGAAGGAGGCGAGGCCGGTCAAATTGGCCGGCTCATCGACGCTGCCGGCGCGCAGGGCACCCTCCAGCATGACGACCGGAGCGGATGGGTTGGGGCGGACCAGAATGGTGATGCCGTTTGCGGTCTGGACGCGGTGGATCGTTTCAGGTCCAATCGTTGTACTTATGCCCGCAGCGGTTTGGGCCGCCTGGGCGTGAGTTGGGGGAGAAAAGGAGCAGTGTCTATTCATCAGGCGTTGCGTTCCTCTAGCGGGATTGGGTCAGTTCTGCTACCAGAACGTCGATTTCGGTGTTGGGGTCGGCGCCGGTCTTCATGGCAAAGTCGGAGGAGAGGAGCCGATCGAGGATTCTTTCCAACTGTGGGAGGGCATAGTTGCGGCTCTGGGCCATCGCTTTTTTGACGGGAAAGGGGCTCTCGCCGACGCGTCCGGCGACGTCGAATTCGTTGCCGGGGGCACGGGCGGTCTCATCTTTGACTTTGATCATGATGCGGTACTGGCGGGTGATCATGGTCAGAAGGTAGAACGGGTTGGCGTCGTTGCGGCGCAGCGCGTAGAGGGCGCGCATCGCCTTACGGCCGTCGCGCTGACCGATAGCGTCGGTCAGATCCCAGATGAGGGCTTCGCTGGTATCGCTTACGAGGCGCTGCACGTCGTCTGCCGTGATGGCGCGGCCGGCGGCGTAGGAGCGCAGTTTGTCCAGCTCGAGGGTCAGGCGGCGCAGGTCGGCGCCCACGTAGGTTGCCAGCATTTGCACGGCTCTACCATCGATTTCAGTTCCATCGCGGCGGGCAGTGTTGGCGATCCAGGAGGGCAGAGCGCGGGCCTCGGGCGTTTTCAGCTCCTCGATAGTCAGGCGTCCGTCCTTGCTGAGCTGATCGAGTCCGGCGAGGCCGTCCAGGCCTCGCCAGATGGCGCGCCGTTTGTCCAGTTTGTCGTCGATGAAGACGAGATCATTTGAGAGGCTCGGCTCTGCGAGCGTTTCCAGGATTTGGCGCGCTTCGGCCTGTGCAGTCCTGTTGGGCGACCTGGCCGTGCCGAGGCGGGACTCGAGATTGGCGAGGTAGCCGCGCACGATGATCAGGCGCCGGTCGGCGAGGAAGGGCAGGGCGCCGGCATGGTAGAGAATATCGCTGGCATTGGAGCGGGCGCCATCCAGTTCGGCAATGTTCAGCGAGGCCATTTCTGGATCGCCGAGTGCCTGCTTCAACTGGCCAAGGCGCTGCCCCAGCAGAAACTCATCGGGCGCGAGGAACAGATAGTTTGCCAATACGTTACCAGTCTCGGAGGCTACGGCCCCCGGTCATTGTTATTGTGCAAAGGTGACACGATAGGCCTGACCGCGCTTGATTGGGACGACCTGGGCCAGCACGCGGTTGCCAATACTCGCTAAGGTAGTCAGCCGCTGCAACCGCATTCCCAGCGGTGTTGAGACCAGAAGAGCAAGCGTCATGAATCCAGCAGTCACTGTCATTCTATCGAGGATTGTCCTGCCGCTGCCCGGCCGGGGCCGGCTTGGAGACAGTTCGGGAGCGGCTTGATTTCCTTCCTCTTCCAGGGGGAATGTCCCATTGGGCGGTTGAAGAGGGGAACGCCGCCAGTCGATGCTGCCTAGGAATGCGGCCGCGGTCACCAGGAGAATTGTGGCGGTCAGGTTGGTGCCGCAGTTGGGATGGAAGGCCAACTCCACTTCGCCATCCTGAAGGCGCTGAATCGCTTCGCGGACTGCCTCTTCGATGTCTTCGCCGGACAGCTGCCCGTAGAGCGTGAAGCCCCAGGGATCACTCATGCCGGCGAAAACACGGCGTGGGAAGCGGGCTGCCAGCAGATGGATAGTGGCGTGTTCGATAGCGTGATGCTGCCGGGTCTGCTGGAGGACAGCGGCCAGGGCCCCAAGCATTGACTGCTACGCCTCCAGGAGTGTCTGCGCGGCGCTGACGACGGCATCGACGGTGAGGCCGAGATTGGCGTAGACATCCTGCTGGGGTGCGCTGGCGCCGAAGCGATTGAGGCCGATGGCGGCGCCACGGGCTGGGTCGTTGCCGACCCAGCGCTCCCAACCCTGGGTGACGCCGGCTTCGACGGAGAGCTTCAGGGCGTTCGACGGCAGGACGTCCTGCTGGTAGGCGGGCGACTGGGCGGAAAAGAGCTCCCAGCTGGGCAGGCTGACGACGCGCACGGCGGCGCCGTTCTCGGCAAGTTGCTGGGCCGCATTGTAGGCGAGCTCGAGCTCGCTGCCGGAGGAGATGAGGGCCAGCTCGGACGCGGCACCTGATGCTCCATTACTCTGGTAAAAGACATATCCGCCCTGGGCAGTGCCGGCGGCTGCGGCGACACCCGCGGCTGTGCGGTCGTAGACGGGCAGATTCTGGCGTGAGAAGATGAGCGCGGTGGGGCCGCTCTTGTTTTGCAGGGCGGCTTTCCAGGCCTGCGCCACCTCGTTGGCGTCGGCAGGGCGGATGACGGTGAGATTGGGAATGGCGCGGAGGGCGGCCACCTGTTCGACAGGTTGATGAGTGGGGCCGTCTTCGCCGACGCCGATGCTGTCGTGGGTGAAGATGAAGATGACGGGCGCGCCCATGAGGGCGGCGAGACGGATGCTGGCGCGCATGTAGTCGCTGAAGACGAGGAAGGTGCCGCCGTAGGGGATGACGCCGCCGTGTAGGGCCATGCCGTTGAGGACGGCACCCATGCCATGTTCGCGCACGCCGAAACGGAAGTTGCGGCCGCTGTAGGAATCGGGCTGAAAGTCGGGGCTACCGCTGATGATCGTCTTGTTGCTGGGCGCGAGGTCGGCGCTGCCCCCGATGAGATTGGTAATGACGGGCGCGAGGGCGTTGAGGGTATCGCCGCTGGCGTTACGGGTGGCCGCGCTGCCACCGCCATCGAAGGTGGGCAGGGCGTCCTCCCAGCCGACGGGAAGCTGGCCCTGCAGCATCGCGCTGAACTGGGCGGCAAGGTCCGGGTGGGCGGCGGCGTAGGCGTCCCACAGTTTGCTGTCGTCGGATTCGAGCCTATTGCCGCGCTCTACGGCCTGGAGGCAGAACTCACGCACGTCGTCGGGCAGAAAGAAGGTCGGTTCCTGCGGCCATTCGAGGTTGGCCTTGGTCTGGGCGACCTCTTCGTCGGGGAGGGCGTCGCTGTGCATATCGGGCTCGCCCTGTTTGGGGGCGCCAAAGCCGATAATGGTGGTGCAGCCGATGAGGCTGGGGCGGGGGTCCTGTTTGGCGGCGGCGATGGCGGCGTCGACGGCGGCGCTGTCCATGCCTTCCACCTTGAGGACGTGCCAGCCGTAGGCTTCGAAGCGCTGGTACTGGTCCTCGGTGAAGGCCAAATCGGTGTAGCCGTCGATGGTGACGCGGTTGTCGTCGTAGAGATAGATCAGTTTGCCGAGGCGGAGGTGGCCGGCGAGGCTGGCGGCTTCCTGGGCGACGCCCTCCATGAGGTCGCCGTCACTGACGATGGCGTAGATATGGTGGGAAATGACGTCGTGGCCGGGCCGGTTGAAGGTGGCGGCGAGCCACTGTTCGGCGATGGCCATACCGACGCCGTTGGCGAAACCCTGGCCGAGCGGGCCGGTGGTGGTCTCGACACCGGGGGCGTGGCCGTACTCGGGGTGGCCTGGGGTCATGCTGCCGTACTGGCGGAAGTTCTTGAGCTCCTGGAGGGGGAGATCGTAGCCGGTCAGGTGGAGCAGGGAATAGAGGAGCATGGAGCCGTGGCCGGCACTGAGGATGAAGCGGTCACGGTTGTGCCAGTCGGGGTTGGCCGGGTTGTAGCGCAGATGCCGGCGCCAGAGGGTGAGGGCGGCGGTGGCCATGCCCATGGGCAGGCCGGCGTGGCCCGAATTGGCGGCCTGGACGGCGTCCAGTGCGAGCATGCGAATGGTGTTGACTACGTTTTCTTCCAGTTCCGGATCGAGGGTTGGGCTTTCGAAAGGCAGGGACGCGGCGCCCTGACCGTTAGTATTGGGTGACATCGGTGGCAGAATCCTTAGGGTGAATGGTAGCTGACAGCCAGAGGCGCGTTAGGTGCGCAAAGGCTGCAGGGATTACTACGGATTATAGCGCGATCGCAGGAAGATCGAAAGATTGTGCCGTGTACAGGTCATAGAAGAGACCGCGTTGGGCCAGCAGCTCACGGCGGCTGCCGGTCTCGATCAGGCGGCCCTGGTCGATGACGAAGATTCTGTCGGCATTGAGGATTGTTGAGAGGCGATGGGCGACGACGATGGCAGTGCGGCCGGCACGTGCCTTATCGAAGGCATCGCGGACTTTCTGCTCGGTAATGGCGTCGAGAGCGGAGGTGGCTTCGTCGAGGAGGAGGAGCCTGGGGTTCTTGCGAAGGGCGCGGGCGATGGCGAGGCGCTGGCGTTCGCCACCGGACAGCGTCAAGCCGC
>JAPPKT010000491.1 GCA_028819675.1 Caldilineaceae bacterium
AACAGGCCGTCGCCCGCGCCAAATTGGCCGTCGCCGCCCTCGAACGCCAGGTCGAAGAACGCCGCATCCGCGCACCCTTCACCGGCCAGGTCGTCGCCGTCGGTATCGGCCTCAACAGCATGCGCGGCCCCCTCGAACCGCCCCAGCGTCGCGCCGACGTGCCCGCCTTCTCCCCCTTCATCGTCATCGTCGAACCCGAACCCGTGGAACTGATCGTCTCCAGCCAGGCCGCGCGCGCCGCCGACCTCGTCATCGGCAAAGAGGTCACCGCCATTCATCGCTGGGCACAGGACCAGCCCTTTCCCGTGCACGTCGCACAACTGCCCACCATATCCTCCGGCGACCGTTTCATCCCCGGTTTCCCCGGCTCCATCCACCTCACCGTTGAAGGCGAAACGCCCCCGCTCGTCGCCGGAGAATTCATCAACATCCAGGTCGTCGCCGCCGTGCGCGACGACACGCTCCTGCTGCCCGACGCCGCCGTGCGCCGCTTCGGTGGCCGCACCTTTGTCGTTGTCCAGGATGGCGACCGCCAGCGCCGCATCGACATCCGTACCGGCCTCGAAAGCCAGGGTATGGTCGAAGTGCTGGAAGGTCTCGAAGAGGGCGATGTCATCTTAGGTCGATAAATGCCCAACCGTCTCCCCTTTCTCGGGCTGGCGCTCCGCCGCCTGTTTAGCAGACCCAGCCTGACCCTGCTGTCCCTCCTCAGTATCGTTCTGGCAATCGGCATGGTTGCCAGTATCCCAGTCTTCTCACAGGGGGTCTCCTACCTGCTGCTCCAGGACGAGCTCGCCCACATCGGCACAACCTTCCACCGTCCCCCCCTCACCATGCGTTTCTACTTTATCGTCCCCAAATCCGCCGCCCTGCCCCTCGATAGCGCCCTCCGCCTCGAACACGAATTTCGCCGCATCGTCGAAAGAGAGACCGGTCTTAGCGTCGCCGAAACGCTCACCTACGTCGCCAGCCCCGGTATGACCGTCCAGCCTCTGGAAGACGACACATCCTACTCCGAACTCAAAGAAAACATCATCGTCGAGAATATCCAGTTCGCCGTCGTCACCGATATCCGCGACCGCATCGACATCGTCGAGGGCCTTCCCTTCGGCACCGAAACCGCCGACGGCACCGTCAACGTCTGGATGTTTGAAGAAAAGGCTACCGAGCTGGGCTTCCAGGTCGGTGAGACCTACCACATGGTCGAAGGAGCCAGCGGTAACGAGATACCCATCACCGTTGCCGGAGTCTGGAAGCCGGCTGAACTCTCCGACTTCTACTGGTCCGCTACCACCATCTCCTGGCGCAAACTCCTGCTCGTCACCGATAACACCTATCGCCGTTCCGTCGAGCCCGCCGTCAGCCGCCGCACCGGCATCGCCGTCTGGTACCTCAACCCTGACGAAGAATCATTGAAACTCCACCAGGCCGATTCCGTCGCCAATGGACTCCGAACCGTGCCAGGCCGGGCCGATCTGCGCTTCACCGGCACCAAAATGGATGTCTCGCCTGAGTTGCCTCTGAATCGCTATCTGCAGCGAAGGGCCAGCCTGTCCGCACTCCTCGTCGGCTTCAGCCTGCCCGCCCTCGGTCTCCTCCTCTTCTTTCTCTGGATTCTCTCGCACGTCACCGCCCAGTTCCAACAGGAAGAGGTTGCCATCCTCGCCTCGCGCGGCGCCGGACGCCGCTTCGTCGCACTCCTCATCCTTCTCGAATCTTTTCTCCTTCTCATTGTCGGCATCCCACTCGGGCTCGGCGCCGGCTATATCATGGCCCGCGCCATGGGATTGGCTTCCGGTTTCCTCTCCTTCACCCCCCGCGCCGGGATCCCCGCCACCATCTTTGAAGTGGACTGGCGGCTCATCGGCATAGCCGTGTTGCTGCTCCTCCTCGCGCGCGGCATCCCTGCCCTGCGCGCCGCCCGCGGCGGTATCGTCCAGCACCTGCGCGCCCGCTCCCGCCCGCACGCCGCCATTACCACCCTGCTGCTCATCGGCGACGGCGCACTCATCGTCCTTTCCTGGTATGCCTACCGCCAGCTCAGCCAGCGCGGCACACTCGGCATCATCGGCTGGGAGCCCAGCGGCGATCCCTTCCGCGACCCGCTCCTGCTCCTGACGCCATCCCTCTTCGTCTTTACCTCAGCACTCGTCCTGACCCATCTATTCCCCCTGCTCATGGGGCCTGCCGATCGCCTTGGAAACCGCCTCCGCTCCTTCGTTGCCTACATGGGCCTCACCCAGCTCCACCGCCAGGGCAGGCACTACTCCGGCAGCCTCTTCCTCACCATGGTCTGTCTCAGCCTCGGCGCCTTCTACGCCTCGATGGCCCTCAGCCTCGACCAGTGGCTGGCCGACCGCATCCACTACCAGGTCGGCGCCGACTTCCGCTTCCAGCAGGGCATCCCCCCTCCCGCCATGGGCGGCCCTGCCTTACCCGACGAGGAGCCCGACCCGGAAGTCGTCAGCGCTTGGTTGTTGCCCGTTGACGACTACAAGGGAATCCCGGGTGTCGAAGACGCAACCCGCGTCGCCGTCTTCAAAGCCAACACAAGCGTTTCCCGCCAGATCGACGCCGTCTTTCTCGGCATCGACCGTTTCGACTTTCCCCGCATCGCCTTCCACCGTTCCGACTTCAACTACGCCCCCCTCGGCGAAATGATGAATCGACTCGGCATGTATCCCAACGGGATCCTCGTTTCCCGCAACTTCCTGCGCCGCAGCCGTCTCCTCGAAGGCCAGACCACCAAGCTGACAATGTCGATCAACTACGGCTCCTTTGAACACGAATTCCTCATCGTCGGCGCTTACGACTACTTTCCCACCGCCTATCCCGAGGATACCGAAGTCTTTGTTGGTAACTTGGACTATGTTTTCGATCAGGTCGGGGACGAAAGCCTGCACCAGATCTGGATGCAGACCAGCGATGAAGCCGTCCCCCAGACAATCGTCGACAGCCTCATCGAACTCGGCATCTGGCCTATCCGCATCCGCGACGCCCGCGCCCTCCTCACGCTCGACGAAGAAAGAGTCGAGCGCATCGGTCTCTACGGCATTCTGTCCGTCGGCTTCCTCGCCTCCACCCTGCTTGCCAGCCTCGGACTCCTCGTCTACACCTATGCCTCACTCCAGGGGCGCCTGCAGCAGATCAGCGTCATGCGCGCCGTCGGCCTCAAAACCAGGCTCGTCCTCGCCATGGTCGGCGTCGAATACCTGGGCGTAATCCTTTTCGGCGTCCTTTGGGGCGTGGCCATCGGCGTCGCCACCGCCTGGCTCTTCGTGCCCTTCTTCCGTGTTAGCGGTGATCCCATCTTTGCCCTGCCCCCCTTCGTGCGACATATCGCCTGGGGCCAGATCGGCATCCTCGCGCTCGTATTCGGCACTGCCCTATTGGGTTCCCAGACCGTAATCCTCTATTGGAGCACGCGTCGCGATCTCTTCCAGGTACTGCGCATGGGACAGAGGGAGTAACAGCATGACCCAAACCGCCGCCGCAAACGGCACCCCCCTCGTCGTCTGCGACAATCTGGTCAAAATCTATCAGATCGATGAAATCGAAGTCGTCGCCCTCCAGGGCCTCGATCTCGAAATCCGCCGCGGCGAGATGATGGCCATCATCGGCGCCAGCGGCAGCGGTAAATCCTCCCTCCTCAACATCATCGGCGGCCTCGACCGTCCCTCCGCCGGCCAGATCACCGTCAACGGCCGCAACCTGCTCAAGGCCCCCGATAAGGAGCTCGAGGACTACCGCCTCAACGACGTCGGCTTCGTCTGGCAGCAGTCTTCCCGCAACCTCATCCCCTACCTGACCGCCCAGGAAAACGTCGAGCTCCCCATGATCGCAGCCCGCGAACAGGCCGCGCCCCCCGCAGAACGCGCACGCGAGCTGCTCGACGCCGTCGGACTGCTCAGCCACAGCCACCACCGTCTCGCGCAGCTCTCCGGCGGTCAGCAGCAGCGCGTCGCCATCGCCGTCGCCCTCGCCAACCAACCCCAGATCCTCCTCGCCGATGAGCCCACCGGCGAGGTCGATTCGGTCACCGCCAACCAGATCTGGCAGCTCCTCCGCGACCTCAACCGCCGCTTCAACCTCACCAGCATCATCGTCAGCCACGACCGCGACATCGCTCGCATCGTCGACCGCGTGATCGGCATACGCGACGGCAAAATCAGCACCGAGATCGTGCGCCAATCCCAGTCCGGCCTGCTTGATGACCAGCTGTCCGCCGCGCTGGACGGCGCAGAGAACGTCTCGCTCGCCACCAATGAGCCCGTTGAGGCGGCCGCCAGCGCTTCCCTCCAGCTCGAAGAGCGCGTCGTCCTTGATGCCGTCGGCCGGCTGCAGATGCCCCATGAGTATCTGGAACAGCGCGGCATCGGGCGCAGAGCGGTCGTCCAACTGGTCGAAGATGGCATCCTCATCCGCCAGGCACAGGAACAGCTCTCATTTACCGGCGATGCCGGCGCCTCACGCGCCTACCCCGGCGAGGAGGACGACCTGGCCCCCTGGGCACAGGACCCGACGCCCCGTCGCACCCGCCCGTGGTGGCGCAGGCTCCTGTTGGGCGCACCCCGCGAAGTTGAAGAAACGCCAGACGCAGACCAGGCTGACAATCCCTGGGCCAAAGGCGTAGCCTCCTCTCCGGAAAACAGCCTCGATACGCCCGCAGACAGCGCGCGCGGCACGCTTCAATGGAACAGTGACGCCGCTACCCGCGCCGCCTTCGCCCCGCCGGACCCTACCCCCGAGCCCAGCCACTCCCCTGCCAAAGCCGGTGACCTGGTGATTTCCGAATTCTACAGAGGACCACTGGTACAGGTCAGCGATCTCCAACGCGTCTACTCGGTCGGCGACCAGTCCGTCTATGCCCTGCGCGGCATCGACCTGACCGTCCCCCGCCGCTGCTTCGCACTCTTTCGCGGCCGTTCCGGCTCCGGCAAAACGACACTCCTCAACCTGATCGGCAGCCTCGACACGCCAACCGCAGGCCGCGTCTCCCTCTTCGGCCAGGACATCGACAAGCTGACCGCCGACCAATGCGCCCAGATCCGCCAGCACTATATCGGCTTCGTCTTCCAGGCCTTCTCCCTCATCCCAACCCTGTCGGCCCAGGAAAACGTCGAGATGACCCTGCGCATCCTCGGCCAGTCCGCCGCCGACCGCCGCCGCCGCGCCGCCTACTGCCTGTCCTTGGTTGGCCTCGGCCGCTGGGCCGATCACAGACCCTTTGAAATGTCCGGCGGCCAGCAGCAGCGTCTCTCCATCGCCCGCGCCCTCGCCCACGGCCCCGCCATGCTCATCGCTGACGAACCCACCAGCGACCTCGACAGCGAGACCGGCCGCCAGATCCTCGAACTCTTCGCACAGCTCGTCGCCGAGCAGGGCATCACCGTCCTCATGGCCAGCCACGATCCTACCAGCGACGACTTTGCCACCGAGGTATACGAGCTCCAGGACGGCGAAATCGCCAACCACATCACCAACGGCCGCGCCAACTAAAATCCATCAACCATGACTCACAATGGCGAAAGGCGTCCCCCTCCCCTTTCCCCTCTTATACGTAAGCACCAATCAATCGCTACTATCACTGACCACTGACCACTGACTACTGACCACTGACCACTGACCACTGACAACTGACCACTGAC
>JAPPKT010000068.1 GCA_028819675.1 Caldilineaceae bacterium
CCCTTTCGGCCCCCCCTTTGGGGGGGGCCCCCCCCCCCCCAACGCCCCCTCTCCTAAAACCTCCCGCCGCAGCGAGTGTGTGCGTAATATGACCTTGTCCACCCGCTGCAACCATGCTTCGCCCCCATCCCACCGTACGACCACCCCTTGTGCGTGCCCTCGTTCGCGCCACCACCACGCTGCACCGGATTTCAGCAACCGCTTGATGTGACCCTTTACAATGGGGCATAATCACATGCAAACTATTCCAATGCCGTGCCATTCCCGGCGTCTCCGACCACCGGACTACACCCAAGCGTGGCCCCGTGCTCACATCCGGAGTCAAAAGGAGCATGCAACATGAAGATGGCCGATGACCGCGAGCACAGCACGAAAACCCTGCAAGCCCGCCTGTCCATGCTCAACCAGGCCGTCGCACGCATCAAAGAGCAAACAGACCTGGAAAACGTGCTCCAGGAAGTGATTGACAGTGCGCGAACGATCACAGACGCCAGCTACGGCGTAATCACATTCCTGACCAACCCCCCGCGCGACTACAGGGTCACCTGGGCCCCCGTGGACGACCGCTTCCGTACCTGGCTCGACCCTTCCATCAATGCCTTCCCTATCACCTCGCCCTACACGATTACCGGCCTGGATCCCTGCCAGCGCTACAAAATACGTGTGCGCGCCCGTTATGAAAAAGGCCCTTACGGCGATTGGAGCCGCATTGCCGAGGCTGGCGCCGCCCCAATCGAGCATAAAGTGACGTCTGCAGACACACAGATCCCCAAGTGTACGCCCGCAGATCCTGTACCTCATAGGCAGGTCGTCGCCCTGAACTTGGCGTGCAGGCAGCCAGGCGAACTCACTGTGTCGTGGGACGCGCCCGATGATTCAGGGCAGCCGCACGACCTCCTCTCCGCCGGTTTAAAGGCCGCAGAGCACCAGCTGCTGGTAGACACGTCGGCAGGAAAGCAGTTCATCACGTATCTCAACAAGCTTTCAGAACCGTTGCGGATTCCCGAATTCAACAGCCGCACCACGGCAGAAGGCTTTCCCGACTTCTGTCCTTTGCCCGCAGGTTCCGTCCTGGCCGCCCCCATTCGTCACCAGGGGGCTGGCTTTGGTAGCATCTGCATGGCCAGGGCGAAAGGAGAGCAGGAGTTCAGCCAGGAAGACGAAGAAATCTTTACCCTTTTTTCCTCCTTGGCTGCCTTAGTTATCGACAGTACGCGCCGCTCCAAACAGGCCCAGCAGGCTGCGTTCAACCTGAAAACAGTCATAGAAACAACGCCGGTCGGTGTCGCCGCCTTCAACCCACAGACGGGAGGCCCAATGTCGCTCAACGAGGCTGCGATGAAAATCTTTAAGGGCCTCGACCCCACGAATCGCCATCTGAAGCACATTGTGGATAACTCGATTGTCCGCTGGACCGACGGACAAGAAATGGCGCTGGCCGAATTTGTCTTCGCACTATTGCAGCCCGGCAAGGGAACGCTGCGCGCAGAGGAGCTGGTCCTGTCCGTGCCCGGCGGGCGGTCGTTGGCCGTTCTCGTAAACACTTCACTCTTGAAAATGCAGGATGATGAAGTCAGGTCAGTGGTCGTAACCCTGCAGGACCTGTCTTGGATGGAAGAGCTGGAAAAGCTGCGCGCAGAATTCCTTGGCATGGTAAGCCACGAGCTGCGCTCCCCGCTGACGTCAATTCAAGGTTCTGCCTCAAATCTGCGCGAATCACTGAACACGTTCAGTCCCGACGAGATGATCCAGTTTATCCGCATCATTGAAATGCAGGCCGCCCGGATGCGCGATCTGATCAGAGAACTCCTGGAAGTGGCGCGGGTCGAAACGGGCTCGCTTTCCGTCACGCCCGAACCGTATGATGCCGCCCGCTTGATAGACGAGGCCAAAAACACCTTCCTGAGCGGAGGCGGTCGCGACAACTTGTCCATTAACCTCGAGACCGAATTGCCCCGGGTGATGGCGGACAAGTGGCGCTTCATTCAGATATTGGAAAACCTCCTCTCCAACGCCGCCAAGTACTCGCCCGAGCCGTCGGTCATAAGAGTGAGCGCCGCGCGGGATGACGGCCGCGTCGCCTTTTCCGTGGCTGACGATGGCCGCGGCATTGCGGCCGACCGCATTCCCTACCTGTTCCGAAAATTCGCCCGGGTCCACGGCGAAGAAGAGGAACGCAAAATCTCAGGATCTGGCCTGGGCCTTGCCATCTGCAAAGGCATCGTCGAAGCCCATGGCGGCCGCATCTGGGCCGAAAGTGCCGGTCCGGGCCTGGGAACACAGTTTACCTTCACCCTGCCCGTTGCCGATCAGGAGTTTGGGAACGCGGCAGGCACATCCTCGCTACACGCAAATGTGTCGCGGTCCTCCAAAACGGAGCCCGGGCGCATTCTTGCAGTGGACGATGACCCGCAGACCCGCAGCTACGTGCGCAGAGTCCTCTCAAAGGCGGGTTACGCTCCCATCGTGACCGGCAAACCCGATGAGGTCCTCCACATTGTGAGGTCAGACCCTCCACGCCTGATACTAATGGACCTGATGCTGCCGGGAAACGACGGCATCGAACTGATGAAACGCATCCTGGCAACAGCAGAAGTACGCGTCATTTTCCTGTCCGCCAACGGCAGTGACGAAATCATTACATCCGCCCTGGACGCAGGCGCGGTCGACTACATAGTCAAACCCTTCTCCCCCACCGAACTTGTCGCCAGAGTCAGCGCAGCCCTGCGCCGGCCATAGCTGCCTCTTCCGAGAGAGCACGCAGTGCCTGCCCGCGTACCTGCCCTCCCACCGCCATACGCGACGTCTCCTCCGCCCCAACCCTCAACCCCCGGTAGGGGCAGGCCTTGTGCCTGCCCGCGTACACCCTCACACTCCCATTCGCGACATCGTCTCCGTCACCCCCTCAACCCCCGGTAGGGGCAGGCCTTGTGCCTGCCCGCGTACACCCTTACACTCCCATTCGCGACATCGTCTCCGTCACCCCCTCAACCCCCGATCGGGACAGACCTCGCACCCACCCTCTCACCACACGCCAACTCAAGACCCCTCACCCCCACCGGGATTCTCCCGGTCCAACTCCCAATTCCTGGGATTATTCACAATATACTCCCTCACCGCCCTCATCTCAGACCCGTTCCTGATCACACGCTCATAATAATTCCGCTGCCACAACCGCTTCTCGAACCGCTCCCACCCCAATCCCCGCACACCCCTCCCATATTCCACCGTCGTCACAGACTTAAACACACGCACCACATCCCCCAACGTAGGCACATCCCCTCCCAAACCCGGCGCACCATCTCCCCCGCGCCATTCAGGCGCATCTCCCCGTCCACCACTTCGCCGAACAGACACAACCTCCTCTGCACCACAATCGAAACAAAATACGCTCCGGCGCTCGCGTAATCATACCCACTGAGCCGGATTGACCTCCGGCGAGGAATGTCTGAATCATGGGTCATGTGGTTTTCCAATCAAAAGGGGCACCCCATTGGGGTGCCCTGGTGGTTGCCAATTTATGGAGGATGACAGAGACGCCGCCAACTTCGATCGTTCGTAACCTCCCAGGCGCCCCATCCCCTGCCCGGCGACCCCAAAAATCCGGACCGCGAGCCAAAGCACAAATCATCAGCTAACCGGGCGCCTGCTTACCCGGCCCTGCCCTCTAGACCGTTCCCAACGCCTCAACGCCTATCTACTTTCGGCCACTCTGCTACAAACCCCCAAAATAGTGAACGAAATACATCAGGCCCACAAACAGCACATACAGCACCGCGGCCGTATATGTCACGCAATCGTACAGAATCCACTTGCGGTCGCCAGGCTCTTTTTCATTGGATGCAATCATGGGATATTTCTCCTTACTGTTCTGCACGCACCCAAAGATTACCCCACCTTGTCCACCGCATCAGTGAGCCTGGCCCCAATGACTGGAACGCGACGGAAAAATGTCCGGGAGGACATCGCCAAGCACGTCGAGGACCAGTTCAAGAACCGAAAACGACGTCGCCCCAGGGCAGCCCGCAGATTCCGCCTCACTGACCCTTCCTCCCGCCTGTAATCCGGCATCAAGACCATCGTGCCAGCCCTGGCGTGTCAGCTGCCAGCCCCCAGTCAGGCGAAAGTTTGCGAGGGCAGGCTATAGAGCCGCCTACTGGCGACCATGCGCCAAGTCCCCGAGTCGGGCAGCACGCCGCGCCTCATTCTTCACCGCGTCCGCGCCGGCTGGATCCTCTGGGCAATCGCTCCTCCTCCGCAACCCTCTTCTTCCGGTAAAAGTAGGTGCGTTCTTGTTGTCCTGAGGGGGGCTTCCACTGTCTGGCGGGGAGTATGAACACGTGCAATACCCACCAGAACATCAGCCCTACGGGAATCAATACCGTAATTATCGCTTCGATGTCGCCTTCGAGGACGCGCAGTGTAAGGTCGTACACATAATACATAGATTCCTCACGTACTCTGGCCGACCTGAGCTAGATCGCTGGCCGACTCAGCCCAATCGACTCGACTTCACCAAAAAGCCGGCCCAAACCAACTCGTGTTACAATCCAGTTCACCAACCAGACACCAACCGCCACCATGTACTACTTCCCGGAACTCCTCGAATACGCTGAATTCATAGTGCTGATCCCCCCCATCCTGATCTTCTGGTGGCTGATCAGCACCAGCACCGCGTGGAGACGCCGAAAACACCTATGGAGAAAACTGAAGCAACGCCTGTTCCCCGAAGACCGAGCCAGACCATAGCGACTCCTCCGGCTCCTCGTACGAGCACACTTCTTCCCCAATCGCAGCGATGAGCGGCAGCCAGTCTTTAACTTGACCCCAAATTGCCGAGACCTGCCCACCTGATCGCATAAAAGAAGCTGCGTCATTTACAGACGCAGCTCTATCTCTAACCTGCCCTTCAATATAACCTTCGACCGCGTACGGCCCTCTACGAGAAATCGGCCCGCATGGACGCCAAACTCTGGGAAAGCTTAACATACAGGGAAGCATATATGAACTTGCAGTCGAGCCAAAGCTGTTTCAACACTGAAACTTCACCCTTACTGTACCTGTCCCGTATCCTGATCATGTCCCCTTACCCAACAGCCTGAAAATGGGATCGACGAGCCACTTCTTCATCGATCTTCCCAAAGAGGCAAAGAACGCAACCGACGTCAACAGCAAAATCAGCTCCATGGGAATCAGGTCGAGCGCCAGGAACCACTTCGACTCCTCCGACCCAGGCCCCCACACAGCCAAAACCATGACCGCAAAAACTGCCGCAAGGCTCACCGCACCCTGAATTAAGACCCTTCTCTCCTCCACAGGACTGTCCTCCCTCCCCCGGCCGAATCCTGTTTTCGCGGCACTTTCGTTTGGTTTTCCCTATCCACCTCAGCTGCCGATACCGGGGAGTTCAATAGTCGTGTCCGCTTGTATCCCCTGCACCTGCTCCTGCAACACTGTCTTCCGTACGTATCGATCCGCAACCGACTGTACCGCCGCGGGATAGCTGCCCAACATCTTGACAAACGCCGCATTGTTGAGCAGACCAAGAAGAGCGGCGCCGCACTCCGGCTCCCGCCAGTGACCCTCGACGTCCATATAAAATACATACTGCCACGGATAATCGCGGCGCGGACGGC
>JAPPKT010000377.1 GCA_028819675.1 Caldilineaceae bacterium
TGGGGGTTTTTTTTTTGTTGGGGGGGGGGGGGGGGGGGGGCCCCCCCCCCCCCAACATGGGTGGCCCTATTCGCCCCGACCGCCCAGAACTGCAGTAACTGCAGCAGTTAGTAGTCAGAGGGGGACTTTTCTTGCCTCAGGGTTGATTGGGGACTGGGGACGGTTCTTTTGATTCCCGAGAGATAAGAAGGTACACCTACGTATAGGATGCACACGCCGCCAATATCGTTTTCGAACAGGGCACATTTAGCATGCACAGGGTTGAGACTTCCAATGCCTTTTTCTGACAGGGACCTCAAACAGTACGCTCAACTTCTCATCCGGCTTGGGGTGAATCTGCAGCCCGGCCAATCTCTTGACATCCGCACAGAGCCAGTTCACCGAGAGTTCGCCCTAACGCTGGCTGCCGCCGCCTATGATGCGGGTGCGAGGTATGTGGCGATTGAGTACAGCGACATGCGGCTACAGAGCATTCGTGTCCGCAGGAACAGCGCCGAAGAGCTTGAGCATCTCCCGGCCTACGTGGAAGCCATCGCTCTCGAACGAAAGGACGACAGGTGGGCCGCCATCAGCCTGGTTGGCGAAGAAGATCCCGGGCTGCCCGCGCAACTGGACCCCAATAAGCTGCGTATCCTGCAGACGGCCGAGTATCGGGCCACGATGCCCTGGCGCGCTTCGATGATGGAGATGAAACAGCAGTGGAATGTGGCAGCGATGCCCACACCGGCATGGGCGCAGAAGGTCTTTCCGGAGCTACCGGAGGAAGAAGCGCTGCCCCGCTTCTGGGAGGAGATCCGCCGTGTTATTCGCCTGGACGCCGACGATCCGCTTGCGGCGTGGCAGTTGCATCTGGACAATCTGGCTGCGGCCCGTTCGACGCTGCAGGCCAAGCAGGTGCGCGCGCTTCATTTTTTCGACCCTGAGCCGGGACCGGACGGCAAGCCCTCAACTGACCTGACTATCGGACTGACCGACCGGCCGCATTGGGCCGGCGGCAACAGTGGACTGGGCACAGAGGCGGATGAGGAGAGGGGGGCCTCCGCCGCGCCCGTATTTCTCCCCAACATACCAACTGAGGAGCTGTTCACCACACCGCACCGGCTGCGGGTAAACGGCTGGACGCGTACCTCGCGGCCCAGCTTCCCCTTCCGCCGCGAAGTGGCCGATGTCTGGTTCCGTTTCGAAGACGGCCAGGTCGTCGAGTTTTCAGCGGGGGAAGACCAGGAGACCTACGAACAGTTTTTCGCCGTGGAGGGAACCCGCTATCTGGGCGAGGTCGCCCTTGTTGACGTGTCCTCGCCCATCTTCCGGAGCGGACTCATCTATTACAATACGCTTTTCGACGAGAACGCCGCCTGCCACGTTGCCTTTGGAAAGGCATATCCCATCGGGCTAGAGGGCGGCGGCGACCTATCTGAGGATGAACTTGTGGAGGCCGGGGTAAACAATTCCGATCTCCACCTGGACGTGATGATCGGGACGGCGACGCTCGATGTCACGGGCCACCTGAGCGACGGCACCGAACTTGAAATCATGCGTGAGGGCCGCTACACGCCCGCCGTTCTGGGATGAAATCAAGCGACCCCCTCGAACCGTTTCTGGCCGACCAGGGCGTCGTCATCCTCGATGGCGCCCTTGCGACTGAACTGGAGCGGAGAGGCTCCGATCTGAGCGACGAGCTGTGGTCGGCACGGCTTCTGATCGAAGATCCAGCATCGATCCGGCAGCTCCATCTTGACTACTACGAGGCCGGCGCGGACGTCGCCATCAGTGCAAGCTATCAGGCCAGCTTCGAGGGATTGGCGCGCCGCGGGCTGAGCCGTGACGAGAGCGCCGCTTTGCTGCAGAGCAGCGTGCGCATCGCGCAGCAGGCGCGTGACTGTTTTTGGGAGGAACTGCACGACACCGTCGAGGATCCAAGCCGAAAGCGCCCTCTGGTCGCCGCCTCGGTGGGCAGTTACGGAGCCTATCTGGCCGACGGGTCCGAGTATCGCGGCGATTTCAACATCGCCAGCCAGGAGTTGAGAGAGTGGCACCGTCCGCGACTGGAAGCACTGCTGGCAGCTGAACCGGACCTGCTGGCATGCGAAACTATCCCGTGCTTGCAGGAAGGTGAAGTCCTTGTTGAGCTGCTGGACGAATACCGGCATACGCCTGCCTGGCTAAGCTTCAGTTGCCGCGACGGAGAGGAGGTTTCCAGCGGCGAAAGTTTCGTCACCTGTGCTGAACTGGCCGAAGGTACGTCCACCATCGTCGCCTTCGGTCTGAACTGCACAGCGCCCGGTTTCGCCGAGCCGCTGCTGCGGAAGGCCCTTGAGAATACAGCCAAACCACTTGTCTGCTATCCCAACAGCGGTGAGCTGTGGGACGTTCCAGCCCGAACATGGATACCAGGCAGCGACCGGGGTCAGTTTGCAGAGCAGGCTGCATCCTGGCTGGCCGCCGGCGCGCGTCTCATCGGCGGTTGTTGCCGCACTTCGCCGGAAGACATCCGGGCCCTGCGCGCTCTTCTGGCCCCGCCGGTTGATAGGAAGAATCTTGAGCGCTAGTCACGGACGCGAAAGGAGCCCAGCCACATTGGGGCCAGGCTCCCGTGATTGAGATAGTTTGCAGACGATCTGAGCCTATTCGGCCCGCTGAGTAAGCAGATAGGTCAGAAGATCCGCCATGTCCTGATTACTCAGATCCTCAGCGTAAGTCAATGGCATTACGTCAGAAGTATAGCCGTCGACGATGTGTTCATTCGGATTTGTAATACTGTTGTAAAGGTACAGCGCCGGCCCGGCAAGCGCCAGTTGTTCCGCGCGACCAACTGCGGTATCGGCAATCTCAAACCATGTCGGCGCCACGTCTACAAGGCTGTTGTCGGTTAGGTGACAACCAATACAGTTGTGGGGCACAGTCAGATCGAGGCCTCTGTCAGCATCGCCGGGGATCAAGGCGACGACCTCCTGCGGCAAACCGGCCAGAACCTGCTCGTCGCTGAGACCGGCTATACGCGGCCGCGGCGTCGGCGTGGGCGGCACAAATGTCTCTCCTTCCGCCAGTACCACCATATTGGGCGAAATCAACTGTAAGCGAGGATTCGGCGCACACGCGCTCACCACGACAAGAGCCAAAATAAAGATGACAATTGCAAGCAGGTAAGACTTACGACGTACCATTCACTATCTCCATCAAGAGCTGAAGCAGTTCATTCGCTACTGCGAATAGGTATGTCACGAATTCCAGCCGCTATTATATAACATGGCACCGCTCTTTACCGCATTTTGATTCCGCTTGAAACAGATTTCACGATTGGAGCAGGAGGTAGAAAAAAGGACATCGCCCTTTTCAGCACAGATCCGTGCGCAGTAGAACCGGGCAACATTTGCAAGCGAAAGCAGGGTAACCGATGGCAAAATGGGAAGATGAAGAGGAAGTCCACACGTGGCTTGAGGAAAACCTGCCCACTTGGGCAGTGCGCGAAGGCCAGTTGTACAGACGGTTCGATACGGCCAACTGGCGCGTGACGCTGATGACGGCAAACGCTGTCGGATTTCTGTCCGAAGCCGCCTACCACCATCCAAAGATAGTCCTCAACTATCGCTCGGTTGAGGTCTTCCTGACCACGCAAGACGCAGGAGGTCTGACGCAGCAGGACTTCGACCTGGCCCAGAAGATAGAGGAAACGGTTCGCTGGCCGCGAAAGGATGGGGACGCGCCCCGCACGCGGCCCAAAGAGTGGCTGCGCAGTTAATCTGCGGAGCATTCCTTCAGATTCCGGGACTGGGAATCTGGCTTTTCTGCTGTGAACAGAAGAAAGTCGCTACGCCCACCAGGAGATGCCTCTACCTCAGACTTTTGCAGCATTTTCCACAGGGGCCCGCGCCTGGAAAGCATGAAAAAGCACGATGCTGCCGGCGATGGCTGCGTTCAGGCTGTCTACCGAACCCGCCATGGGGATTGTAACGCAGAAATCGCACTTTTCCCGCGCCAGCCGGCTGAGCCCCTTGCCTTCGTTGCCGACGACGACAGCCAACGGACCGCTCAGGTCGGCATCGGTGAGCGAGATCGCTTCAGGTCCGAGATCCAGGCCGACTGTCCAGATATTCGATTTCTTGAGGAGGTCGATGGTCCGGTTGACGTTACCCACGAGCGCAACAGGAATGTGTTCCACGGCCCCGGAGGAGGCGTTGCTGACCGCGGGCGTGATGCCTGCGGCGCGGCGTTCGGGGAGAATGACGCCCTCGACGCCGAACGCCTCACCGCTGCGAAAGAGGGTGCCAAGATTTCGCGGGTCCTCAAGATGGTCCAGGACAAGAAGCAGGGGGTCCGGTTTGCGGACCGCGAGGTCAAGAATGTCGTCCAGCTCAACGTAGGGGTACGGGCCCGTTTCCAGGGCAACGCCCTGTGGATTCAACTGCGCACGTCGAATGCGATCAAAGATACCGCCCTCCACATGCCTGGTAGGGATTTTGGTTTTGTGGGCCAGTTGTACGATCTCTTCGAGGCTGCCTTTAGGCGGTGTGCGGCCGTCGCCTTCCAGCCACAGCCGGTAGTAGTGTCGCCGTCCTGCACGCAGAGACTCCAGGACGGCGTGCCGTCCAACGAGCAGTTCGCTCACCTGGCGTCCTCGATGCGCCAGGTTGTACCGTCGGGTGTGTCCTCCAACTGGACCGAGTGGGCTGCGAGCCCTTCACGAACCATGTCGGCCACCGTCCACTGCTTCTGCTCTCGCAGTGTCGTGCGCACAGAGACCAGCAGGTCGATAAACGGCTTGGCGGCGAGCACCTCGCCGTCGCTGACTTCGGATTCGGCAAGCGACAGGCCCAGGACGGCGGCCAGTTCACGCAAGGTATCCTGGGCCGCCTGGAAGAACGGGCCGGAGACACCCGCGGCCCGGGCCGAATTGATGGCTCTTACAAGCTCAAAAAGGTGCGACAGAGCCGCGCTTGTATTGAAGTCATCGTCCATCGCCTGGCAGAAGCCGCTGCGCGCAGACTCTGTGGTCTCGCGCAGATTGTTGACCTCATCGCCCACGGCAACGGTCCCCGTCGCCGGCCGCAGCCCTCCTCGCAGACGAGCCGTGCTTCTCACAGCCGCGCCGATGGAATCGTCCGAATAGGAGACCGGCTTGCGATAGTGGCCCGAGAAGATCAACATGCGGAGGGCATCGGCTGAGTACTGGTTCAGAAAGTTGTCGATGGTGACGAGGTTTCCGATCGACTTGCTCATCTTTTCGCCAGACAGCTGGAGCATCCCGTTGTGGACCCAATAGCGGGCAAACGTCTTGCCGGTGAGACTCTCGCTCTGTGCGATTTCATTTTCGTGATGTGGGAAAATCAGGTCGTTGCCGCCACCGTGAATGTCAATTTTCTCGCCGAGGTGGTGCAGGCACATGACGGAACACTCAATATGCCATCCTGGGCGGCCGGGGCCCCACGGACTATCCCACGAAGGCTCGCCCTCCTTGGCCCCCTTCCATAGGGCGAAATCAGCTTCATTCTCTTTGCCTTCTTCGCCGGCGACACGCGTGCCGGTTACGGCATCCTCCTGGCGTCGCCGGCTGAGTTTCCCGTAATCGTCATCCCTGTCGACCCGAAAGTAAACGCTTCCATCGACTGCGTAAGCGTAGTCGGCCTCGCC
>JAPPKT010000047.1 GCA_028819675.1 Caldilineaceae bacterium
TATTGTGTTCCGGCTTGTTGCGGGGACAGGGCAGGCACAAGGCCTGCCCCTACAGAATTGTTAGGGGGAACAGTGCAGGGTTGGTAAGGGAGGTCTACGAGAGTTCGCCCCTTTTTTGGGCTGCGCCCGTCAGGCTACTTTCTGCCTTTCTTTTACGACCCACAGGGTCCAGAGGATGGTGAGGGAGGTGCCGAGGGCGGCGAGTTGGGCGGGCGGGAAGCGCGAGCCATTGAAGTTCCAGGTGTTGTTGACGTTTGTCTGACCTGGAATTTGGGGCCGATCAAGTTGTCCATCCACGAAGGACACAGAGTTTCACGAAGCGTCCTCGAGGGTGAGGTTATCACGAGAGCACCCCACAGGGGGTGCCCCTACGGGGATCTTGGTGGATTGGCGCTTTTGAGGGCGGCCCGGGCACCCACAAGGGGTGCCCCTACGGGGATCCTGGTTGGAAGGAAATGTAAACGAGTCCTGGTTTTTTCGGTGCCGATGGTCTTGGCGGCGCCGGTCTTGGAGCAACATGCCGGCATTTGCACAGTCCACATAGCCCTGGAACTGACTCGCTTGCTCCGTCTGTCATGGGGCGTTTCGAGATCGATGCGGCAGGTACTCAGCCATCTGTGGTCGGTGTGGGCGTGGGCGTGGCGGTAGAAGTGGGTGTTGACGTCGGGGTAGAGGTGGCGGTGGAGGTTGGGGTAGGCGTAGAAGTCGGTGGATTGTCCACGGTTACGGAGGGGGAGAAAGAACTTCCTACATCGTTACGGGCGCGCACGCTGAAGGAGTATTGTGATTTGTAGGGGAGATTGGTGATGGTTGCGCTCGTTCCGTTCATAGAGATTCTTATGTCCTCCCGAACATAGCCATCGATGTCAACATCAACGCCGTTGTATGGCAGTCTCACCCACCTTCTCAGGAAACCAAATACAACGTAGTGATACAGATATACGTCATAGGTTGCCTCCTCCGGCACCGGGTCCCAGTCGATTGCCACGCTGCCTACGCCAATCAGTCTGGCGGTCGGTTTGTTGGGTGCGGAAGGCCAACCTTCAGGTGTAGGGGTAATGGTGGGCGTGACGGTAGGCGTAGGCGTGGGTATGAGACGATACTCCTCCGGATTGTCAGCACTTCCCGATGTGGAGATTCTCAGTCCAACAGAGTTCTCGGCCAGGACCCTGAACGAGTAGGTTGGGAAGTCAGTGGGCATGTTGGTCAAGACGGCGCTAGAACCGTTAAAGCTGAATGAGATTCCCCGCCTTGGCCCCTCTTCTTTCACCGATCTCCAGTAGGGATAGGACCAGTACCACAGATCATAGTATGTGGCGCGAGCCACATCGTCCCAGTCGACGCTGACACGGCCTGCTCCCAGAACGACGACAGTCGGAGGATCGGGGACATCTGGTACGGTGGAGTACTGTGGTTGGGTCGTGGGCGTTGCAGTTGGCGATGCTGTGGGCGTCGGTGTCGGCGTGGCTGTGGGTGTGGGCGTCGCCGTTGGCTCGAGCTGCTGTTGTTGGGACTGCTGGGGCTCCAGTGTGGGTGTGGCTGTCGGTGGATCACTCTGTGAAGGAATCTTCACAGTGGCATACCTTGACCAGGCGCTGGCTACTCCCGAGTCGCCCACGGAGCGGACGGCGTAGGAGTAGGTGGCGCCGGCAGTGACGTTGTAGTGGGTGAATGTCGAATCTGTCAAGCTGTCGCCGCCGAGCTGCTGCCACTCGTTGACGCTGTCCCAGACCCAAAGCTGGTAACGCGCTGCGCCGGTTACAGAAGACCAGCTCAGACTCACACTACTTTGTGATGCCGCCGCCGCCAGTAAGGGTACAGCAGGGGGTGTGGCGGTCGCCGTCGATGTGGCTGTGGAGGTAGCTGTTGGTGTAGATGTGGATGTAGATGTCGGGGTGGCGGTTGGCGTGGCCGTGTGTTTGGGATCATCGGGCTGTCTTAGCGAGGACGGCTCCAGGGTATGTGTGGCAGTCGGTGTGGCGGTTGGGGTAGAAGAGGGCGTGGCTGACGGTGTAGCTGTGTGTTGGGGGCCCTGTTGTTCTTCCTGAGGCACGGTTGCGCGCACGTACTGCGACCAGCCGCTTTTCTCACCTTCGTCGTCCACAGCGCGGACGGTGTAGTAGTAGGTTGTTCCAGCGGTACCGCCGGTGCGCGTATAGGTGGTGCCTGTCAGGTTGTCGCCGCCGATCTGCTGCCAGTGGTTGACGCTGTCCCACTCCCACAGCTCGTAGCGCACAGCGCCGGTAACTGCCGTCCAACTCAGTTCCATCCCGTTCCCGGTTGCATGTGCGGTCAGTGACGGCACGAAGGATGACGGCAAGGTTGCGGACGCGTAGTCGGACCATGCGCTTGTCACATTGTCGGCGTTCACTGCGCGGACGGTGTAGAGGTAGGTTATGCCCTCCACGGCGCTCGTGTGTGTGGATGTGGTGGCTGTCAGGCTGTCCCCACCTAATTCCTGCCAGCCGCCGGCGCTGGTCCAAGCCCACAGTTCATAGCGCGTTGCGCCCTGCACGGCGGTCCAGCTCAGGTCCACGCCGTTCTCGCCAACCTGTGCGGACAGCGTTGGTTCAGCAAGCGTGGATGCGGTCGAATGCTGTTGTGCGGAGGCCAGGTTGGTAAGGGACAGGATGGCGGTAAGGGTCAACAGTGCTACCGCCAGCCACACGCGCTGACCGACGAGAGAGGAGATCTGGTTCTGCTGTGGCGACATTTCTCATCGTCTCCCTGGCCGCATAGCCCGACGGGGGCCGGCCAGAATCAGACTGGTCGCCGGCCGTTTTCCAAGATGGAAACGGCAAAATGGCACCATTTCGAAGCTGACTGCCTTGTCGCAGTACGGTTGTGCGACGTGAAGCAGGTCAGGACAGATGGGAACTACTGGAAGTTCCGGAAAGCGTTCCTTGCCGCTCTACGCATAACGAATGTCGGAGGCGCGCGCACACGACGCTTGGCGCGCTCCCGGCACCCAACGATTTGGGTTTGCAGCTGTTTTCGATTCGAGGGACAGCTGAGGCATCCCTATCCAGGGTTTCACATTCGTTGAGGGGTTGTACACCGAGGGCCAGACGGAGCGCGTCCGATATCACATCGATAGCGCTCAGACTAACGCTTGCTCCGATATTCATCAGAGAAACAAGCTCCCGATCATTGCGTTTACGGCACCAGTAAACAGCTCAGTAATTATAGACTACTCAGTTGTAAGGTCAAATCCCGTTTTCGGGACCTTAGCTGACCCCGCACCAGAACCGATCTCAGGCCGAGGGCTGCCTGCTGCGCACGACCCACAGGGTCCAGAGGATGGTGGGGGAGGTGTCGAGGGCGGCTCCATGGGTGCACTGGTAGCGCGGGGCGTTGAAATACTGGCTCTTTAGCGGCGGCTATGGATTTGGCGGGAATAGGGCGGGTTGGTACCGAGAATGGTCGCAGTAGCAGGTCCAGTTGTTTCTTGTTCCTACTCCTATGCAGGTAGAAGAAACCGTTGGAATCGTACTATGGACATCTTCCTCCTGCAATGGGAATCCGAGAAATTAGTTTCTCCCGTTCTGGTCCCTTGCGCCGCTTCGACGGTCGGAAATAGGAGAGGAAGGACAGCCGTAGATTCGTGAGCTGGATATAGAGGATGACGGGGTGGAGGGCCAGCAATCTAGATCAGGAGACGTCGGTTTGCAGTCAGAATGGGTATGCCCTGACCTCGAAAGTCCCCATCATTGGTTATCAGAGTCAGGCCATTCGTTCTGCACAGCTCGGAAATGACTCGGTCGTTGAAGTCGACGCCACCGGCAGCATAATCGTTCAGCAGATCGTTCATGTCCAACAGGGAGAAACCGCTTTCCATCGGCGAACAGTGCATCAACACGTTTCTTACATCGGCTGCGATATTTTGAGCGATCGGTTTGAACTGCCGACTGTTGCGAAACTGTTTGAAATTCATTGCTGGAGACGAGTTTCTCCAGATGATTCTGGAATAACTGTTGATGAATTCTGAAACGATGAGAACATCGATATAGATTTGGCACTTTGCGATAAGAATGCGCTTAAACGCCTGTGAGTATGATTTAACTCGATTAGGTACAGGCGTCTGTTGCGGGCCGAAGAGGAACAGCCATATATTCGCGTCAAGAAACAGTTGATCTTCGGAGCCAAAAGCATAATTGTTCACAGAGAATGCTTTAGGTGTCATCGTCGTCATCTTCAAGTACTTCTCGAACCGCTTGATCGAATCTTTGCCGGTCCTGGAAGTAGTGTTTGGCAGTTTCGACAACGCGCTTTACCAGCCCCGCGTCTTGGGGTTCTATGTCCTCAACCTTCAGAAGGGACCGAACTTTCTCCTCGCTGAAGTTTCCATACAGCTGACCGATTGCAGCATTCAGGAAGGCCGAGGTCATAGTCGAAACGTTGTGGAAAGAAAGCAAAACGGGTCGACCATTCGCTAAGGCGACGGCAAGGCGATCATGTACCTTCTGCCCATCGTCCGAGGCTACGCACAAGGGACTGCCAACTACTTCATATACTGAAATCCTGGTAGCTTTCTGCATTTCGTCCTCTCAGAAGATATCTTCGTCAACGCCGGTCGAAGTCAAAGAGAGGGTCTCTCTACGCGGGGAAACTCTGGGTTTCCCCATCTACAGTATAGCACACATGTGCAGATGCACTAAAGAACAGGTATCTCAGACGGTCTCGCGCCTGCTCTTCATCACCCACAGGGTCCAGAGGATGGTGGGGAGGACGCCGATGGCGGCCATGGTCCAGATGATGGTGGGGATGGAGAGGGTGGTGTCGAGGGCAGCGCCGACGAGGCTGGAGGCGAGGGCGCTGCCGAGGTAGAAGAACATGAAGTCGCTGGCGAAGACGCGGCCGCGGACTTCGTCGGGGACCATTTGGAGGAGGAGGTGGGTCGAGAAGACCCAGATGATGCCGCTGCCGATGGAGCGGACGAAGGAGCCGAGGAGCACCATGGGCAGGCTGAGGAGGGGGGCGGTGACGATGATGCCGGCGATGGCGAGGACGTAGCCGTAGGCGATGGCCTCTTTCAAGGAGCGGGGGTCTTCGCCGGTCAGTTTGCGGGCGAGGATGGGGCCGAGGCCGGAGCCGACGCCGGTGAGGCCGAACATGAGCCCGAGGCTGGTGCCGCCGCCCTGGCCGACGGTAAAGACCTGCTGGGCGATGGCGACCTGGAGGACCTGGAAGGCGGTGGCGAAGAAGAGGGCCATGACGGCTTTCTGGAGGGCGACGACGAGGACGTCGAGGTGGGCGCGCAGATAGCGCAGGCCGCGGAGGTACTGGCCGAAGGCGGCGGCGACGGTCCTGTCGGCGGCGGCGGATGCGAGCTTGGCGGGCATGCGGATCTGGGCGAGCAGCACGGCGGAGAGCAGGAAGGTGAAGGTGTCGAGCACGAAGGCGGGATACATGCCAAAGGTGCCGGAGAAGAGGCCGCCTAGGGCGGCGCCAAGGGCGAGCATGACGGACCAGGTGGCGGAGCTGAGGGCGTTGACGGCGCCGAGCTCGCGGGGGTTGGAGATGTCGGGCAGGATGGCGGTATGGGCGGGGTCGAAGAATCCGCTCATGGCCATTTGCACGGCGGTCAGGGTGTAGAGGAGCCAGACGTCGCC
>JAPPKT010000079.1 GCA_028819675.1 Caldilineaceae bacterium
AAATCCACTGTCGAGCACCGGACCCCCACCTGACATCAACCTGTCCCGGCGCCAGCGCTTGTGTTCAGGAAGAGGTTCATTGGACCCCGCAGGCTGCTGCCCCCACAGCTGGGAAGGGTTCGGCCGGCCCGACTCCTGGCTGGGGGCGCCCGCAAGAACGGCCGAGGAACGAAGCTGATGAAAGAAGCTCAGCGGCGTTCCAAGCAGTCCGGACTTATCGAATACCCACTTCGCCGTCCTCTGGCCGGGCTGGCGGCGGTGAGGTGCGGCCGTGGACAGAACTCGTCCGGTCTTCTCAGCGGTCTCGATCATCAGACGGCAGGCTTTGATAGTGATGCCGAGCGGCTTCTCGCACAGGACGTGCAGACCGGCCTCCATACAGTCTACGGCTATTCCGTGGTGGAGACCGTGAGGAAGGCACAGGTCGGCGGCGTCAACTTGAGCTTCGGCCAGAAGCTCCTGATGCGTGCTGTAAACAGCGGGGCGTTCTCCCAGCAGCTCTTCGAGCATGTCGGCGCGCTCCGACGCCGCCTGTTCATTTGCGTCGCATACCGCGCGCACGACGAAATCGCCGCGTCCGCGTTGCTGCAGGTCCTTCATCGACAGGACGTGCCGTCGCGAAATCCTGCCGCAGCCGATCAGGGCCAATCGAATGGGCATGTGGAAATCCTCACTGAAATGAAAAACTTCAAAGGCGGACCAGGGGAGGGGATGATTCTTGAAATGGCAAGCCCCAAAGGCAGCAACTACTACAAGCCTTCAGAGGAGTGAATAGGAGTTCACTCCCGCAGCTTCGGCCTAACCCTTGATGCCAGTCAGAGCAATGCCTTGCACAAAGGTCTTCTGCAGGAAGAAGAATAGCATGATAATGGGCAGCGTGATCAGCACCGACGCAGCCATGAGTAGTCCCCACTCAGCGCCATACTGGGTCTGATATTCGTAGATGCCCAACGACAAAGTGTACTGTTCCTGATCGCTCAGATAGATCAGGGGCCCAATATAGTCGCGCCAGCGGGCGATGAACTCGAAAATCGCAACCGTTGCCAGAGCCGGCTTGGAGAGAGGCAGGATAATGGAGTAATAGATCTTCAACTCGTTGGCGCCGTCGATGCGGGCTGCTTCCGACAACTCCATCGGGATGGTCATAAAGAACTGCCGCAGCAGGAAAATGTAGAGCGCGCCACCAAACCAGTGGGGCACGATCAGAGGAAGCCAGGAATTCACCCAGCCGAGGTTCTTAAAGACGAGGAATAACGGGATCATTGTGACCTGAAAAGGCAGCATCAGGGTTGCCACCGTTAGGATGAAGAGAAAGTTACGACCTCGCCAGGGAATGCGAGCGAGGCTGTAGGCCACTAAAGAGGAGGAGACCAGAACACCGATCGTTGCGAGTACGGCAATCGTCAGCGTGTTGCGAAGATAGAGGAAGAAAGTGATGAACTTTACCGCGTCAGGATAGTTCGACCACTGGAACGGGGAGGGAATGACAACGGGCGGATATGCGTAGAACTGTACGTCGGGCTTGAGCGAGGTCGAGAGCATCCACAGGAAAGGCAGCGTGAAAACGAATGCTGCAGGGATCAGGCTGGCATGGATAAGGATGCTACGGAATATCCCTCGGATGCGCTTGGCCATGACCCGCCTGGGATGGTCCTGGGCAAATTGGGGGTTGACTGGCTGGCTGTCGGCGACCATTTTAGTCTTCGCCTCCTGCATAAAAGACCCACAGACGCGCCGACCGGAAGATGATCAACGTCACAACCAGGGTGAACATGAACAGCAGCCATGCCATTGCCGAAGCATAGCCCATCTCCAGGTAATGGAATGCGTTCTTATAAAGATAGATTGAATAGAACAATGTCGAATTGGCTGGAAAGCCGGTACCTCCTGTCATAATGTAAGGGATCGCAAAGAAGTTCAGAGCGCCGATCACCGACGTAATCAGATGGAAGAAGACGACAGGCGTTAAGATCGGGACGGTCACATTGCGGAACTTCGACAGGAAGTTTGCGCCGTCTACGTCAGCGGCATCGTACAGGTCCTGTGGAACATCCTGCAGGCCGGCGAGATACAAGATGATCTGCTGACCGATAATCCATAGAGCGAGCAGAACGAGGGTTGGCCTGGCCCACTCAGCACAGGTCAGCCAGCAAGGGCCGCGCGACCCGAAGGCCCTGAAAGGGGCCGCAATCAGGCCGTTGTGCGGCGTAAAGATGAAGATCCATACCAGTGCCAACGCCACTTCGGGAACCAGGGTGGGAAGAAAATAGATGGTGCGGTAGACAACCTGACCCCGTATTTTGGCGTTCAACATCATCGCCAGTCCAAAGGCGAAGATTATGGCCAGCGGGATCGAAACGACCGCGAAATAGACCGTGTTGTAAACCGCCGCCAAAAACTCCTCATCCTTCGTAAACAACTCGATATAGTTGGCGAGACCGGTGAACGTTGGATTCCTGACGCCGTTGTATTTGGTAAAGCTGTAGTACGCCGACGCCAGTGTTGGATAGATCCAGAACACGAGCAGACCGAAGATCCAGGGAGAGGCAAAAAGCAGACCGTTTATCGTATGCCGCGTTCCCTGTGACAGTCGTCGGCGGGGCAGGTTTGCTGTAGCGGTGGCAGTAGCCATGGCTGGACTCTGAATTCCGAGCTTAGATGCCCGCCTCCTAATGGTAGAAGTCAGGTAGCGGCCCATCTGAGCCGCTACCCTTCTCTACAGTCTCTTTCGTGTTCAGTAACCTGAACTTTCCGCGCCAAGTGCCGATACTCATGTAGCCTCGGCGAAAGATGCCAGACTCTTCGATTAGCTGAAGAAGCCGATCTCTTCCAGACCCGCGTTGATCTCCTCGTCGATATCCATCAACGCCTCCTCGGGCGTCTTCAGACCGTGCGGAATCTCGTCGCGGAAGGCCTTGACCTGCAGGTCCCACAGCTTGGAGCCCAACGGAATCGGCGGGCGGGCATGGGAAACGGGCAGCAGGTCCATGAAGACGGCGTGCAGCGGGTCTTCGCGGAAGAATGGGTCTTCGGCGGCCGACTTAATCGTCGGAATGTGGAAGGTGTCCTTGTTGTACTTGAGCTGGCCTTCGGGGCCGCAGAGGTAGAAGCAGGCGTCAAACGCGGATTCTACATCGTCGTAGCCGAAGGGCACGGCCCAACTCCAACCACCGGCCCAGCTTGCGTGCGGGGCGGGGCCGTCGGGGCCCGGCATCGGCACGACACCGTAGTTGGTGTCCGGCTTGTAGCGATGGTGCTGAGCAACCTTCCAGTTGCCGCTGCAGGTCATCGCGCTCTGCCCGGTCCAGAAGTAGTCGTTCTCGCCGCGGCAGTTGCCGCCGGCGCAGGCCGCCAGCATGGCATCGATGTCCTCAACGCCAATCTCGTCGACGAAGGACTTTACGAACTGCATTGACTCGATATTCTGGGGGTGGGCAAAGGTGATGCGGCGATCGTCGTCCTGGAAGGAACCGCCAAAGCCGAAGCCCCACGTGTACAGCCAAGCCTGATCATAGATTGGGTTGAAGCCGTAGCGAGTGACAGCGCCCGTGTCGTCGCGCACGGTCAGCGCTTCGGTGGCCGCCCGCAGCTCGTCCAGGTTGGACGGCGGCGACATGGAGTCTACACCGGCCTCTTCCATGATGTCCATGTTGTACCACAGGGCGCGCGTGTCTGTGTCGAACGAGAGGGCATAGATGCCGCCCTTGTACACGGTCTCATCCCACGCAAAGTCGAAGTAGAGCTCCTTGGTGACACCGGCGGCTTCAGCGAAGTCAGTGATGTCCGTGAAGAAGCCTTCGTGGGCAAACTGTGGGACGGTGAAGCGGTCGGCATAGTGCAGCGCCGGAGGTGTACCGCCTGCAACAGCGGTCAGCAGCTTTTCATCAGCCTGGCTGCCGGCCGTGCGTGCAATGTAGACAAACTCCACTTCGACGCCGATCGTGTTCTTCTCGTTGTAAATGTCGATTATCTCCTTAATCGACTCCTGCGCCAAATCGGTCATGCGCGACCAGGCTTCCAACTTCTTGGTCTCCATCATGGCTCCGCTGTCACCGGTGTCGGCTGCGGGAGCAGCTGCGGGCGCGGGGCAAGCCGCCAGCAGGGCCGCGCTTGTTGCCAGGCCGGAAACCTGCAGGAAGCGTCGGCGCGAGAGCATTTTCTGAGTGTCCATTCAGTCTTCCTCCATGTGAAAATATGTGAAAATGGGTTGAAACTGGTGGAGTGGGGTGGAACTTGACGCCCAACCTCTCCGATCACTAGAACAATTCTGTTGACCCTCGCAACTGTCCAATTGCCAAGTCAACGATCTTCACTGTCTGGTATAGGTAGGCCCTCTTTGGTTTGAAGCCGAAGGACTCTGACCTTACCAGAAGAATACAACCTCAATTGGTCGTAGAATGCGGGCGCGCGTTTAGGGGGTCCTTGCGCGAACGCAAGGATAATAACCTTTATCGACAGTAATGTCCAAATCTCGGAGGTTACGTATCGCGATTACTTCACTGGGCTAAATTCTTGGCGTGCAGCGAAGTTGGGAGAAGGGGCGTCGCCCAGACAATTCTAACGTAGCCAGACCTCGATTGCTTCATTTGGCGCGTTCAGTTGGCGCAGCTCCTGAATGAACGCGTCGTGCAGGTCGTTGGCAATGTCGCCCTTCTCAGCAGCTAGATTCGTCTCAGTCTGCGGGTCTGTCTCCAAGTCATAGAGCTCCCGTTCGCCGTAAGAGCCCACCGGTGCATAGGCCCAGCGCTCCGTGTAGAGCATCGGCGTGACACGGTTCGGAGCCAGTTTACCCTCTTCCAACCGAGTGAAGGTAGCCGACACGACACATTCATGCAGAGAGTCTTCACTTTCTCCCCGCAGCAGCGGTGCAAACGACCTCCCGTGCATCGGCTCCGGCGTCTCGACCTGAATGCCAGCCAGATCCATCAGCGTCGGAGCAATGTCCGCCGGACGCAACAATGAATTGACCGTACGGCCCCCTTCCAACCCTGGCGCCGCAACCAGGAAGGGAATGTGGACGATCTCCGGATAGAGCGGCCAGTACCGGTCGTCGTACTTGCTAATGTTCGACTTCCCAGTTCGATTGTGTTCGCCGAGGCTGAATCCATGATCGGACATGAACACCACGATTGAATTGCGCCAGAGGTCCAGATCATCTATCTTTGTCAGGATGCGTCCCACCCACCGGTCAACCAGTTCCGCCTCCGCACAGTAATGTGCGCGCAAATTGCGCAGTTCGGCTTCAGTGTAGTCGCTGGCCTTGCCATAGTTGGGATGCAGCATCGGCGGGCCGTCGTAGTCGGGATCATACTTCCGCGCCATATACTCCGGCGGGTCCCAGGGTTCGTGCGGATCAAAGAAGTCCACCCACAGGAAAAAGGGACTGTGTTGGTCGTTCTCCTCCAGCCACTCCACCGCCAACTCAGCCGTGCGCGGCGCGAATCGGTCGATTTCCCGGTACCAGCGGCGGTTAATCCATGTGTGGAGGTCGATCAGATTTCGCCCTTGAAAGTGGTTACCGATATTCCTTGTTTTTTCATCGGCCATGGCCTGTTCGATAGGATGATTCATCCCGATGAAATACGTATTGCCCTCCTG
>JAPPKT010000438.1 GCA_028819675.1 Caldilineaceae bacterium
CTGGACCGCAAGGGCGACCTGATGGGCAAGTACCGCAAGATGCACCTGGCCCCCGGCGAAGAGGACGATGTGCTGCCCGGCGATCTGGGATACCCGGTCTTCGAGTGCGATTTCGGCCGCGTGGGCATGGGCATCTGCATGGACATCCACTACCCCGAGATGTGGCGCATCCTGGCGCTGAAGGGCGCGCATCTGCTGCTCTTCCCCACCATGTGTATCGACTACACCGGCGACCACATCGAGTCGATCGTCAACGCCCGCGCCATCGACAACCAGGTCTACCTGGCCTCCTCCCACTTCGTGATGCAGCCCTTCCTGGCGGGCCGCTCGATGGGCCATTCGCGCATCGTCGACCCGTATGGCCGTACCCTGGCGAACACGTCACACCGGCCCGGCCTCACATTCGCCGACGTCGACCTCGATGCCGGCTACGAGACGTGGTACACCGGCGAGCAAAAGGAACGCTATCCTACGCTCAAAGATTGCTACCTGGGGATGCGGCGTCCGGACACCTATCACGAGTTGCTCGAACCGCAAACGACAGTGGCCAGCAGCTAAATCGGTTGCTGGTCGCCGGCCACCGGACTTTCTCCATGCAGCGCGCGACAGTTGAGAATATCCGCGCCGATATTCCCGCGCTGGCTCAGTATGTCTGGTTTCAGAACGGCGGCGTGAGCGTGACCCCGCGCGCCATCGCCGCCGAGCATGCGCGTCTGATGGAAGAGTTGGTGGTACGGGGGCCGATGCACATCGTCTACCCGGACGAGGAGTACCCGCGGCGCGAACGGTCCAAGGCGGCGCTGGCCCGCTTTTTCGGTGTTGCGCCGGAGACGCTGGCGCTGATGCGGGGTGTGAGTGAAGCCTATCAGACCGTCCTGCGGGGCCTCGACTGGCGGCGCGGGGACCAGTTGCTGATCACGGACGAGGAGGAGGCCGCTCTCTTCCTGCCCTCGTTGCACCTGCGGGACCGGCACGGTGTCGAGGTGGTCAAGGTTCCGCTGCTGGCCGACCCCGAGGAACAGCTGGAGGCCTTCGCGGCGCGTATCAGCGACCGCACTCGCCTGCTGGCCGTCAGCCACGTCACCACCGAGACCGGTTTCCGGCTCCCTGTCGAGCAGCTCTGCGGACTGGCCAGGGAGCGCGGCGTCTTCACTTTCGTCGACGCGGCCCACTCGGCCGGACTCTTTCCCATCGACCTGGCGGCACTGGGCTGCGACTTTGCCGGCCTCCTCTCCTACAAGTGGATGTACGCGCCCTATGCCGCCGGCGCGCTCTACGTGCATCCTGATCGACTTGAAGCCTTACAGGTCACCTATGCCGGCGGGCGCGCCGAAGCCTGGCTGCGTTACGATACCGATGACTATGCGTTGAAGGAGGGCGCGGAGCGGTTCGAATACGGCCCCTGGTCATGGCCGCTGGTGCATACCTGGGCCTTTGCCGCCGGCTACCTGACGGAAATCGGGCTGGACAGTATCTGGGCGCGCACCGCGCAGCTTACCGATCGCCTCAAACAGGCCTTGGCCGCCGTCCCCGGCGTTACCCTCTACACGCCGCTTGAAGCCGAACGTGCGGCAGCCCTCGCCGCCTTTTCCGTAGCCAACTGGGGCGGCGAGGAGTTGACCCGCGCCCTGCGCGAGCACCGGCCGAAGCCGGTCATCGTCCGACCGCTGACGATTGCACACAACGGCGTGCGCGCCAGCGTGCCGTTCTTTTTGCTGGAGGAGGAGATCGACCTGCTGGTGCATGCTGTGGGAAGCCTGGCTGAAAGTCGGTGATAGGCTGACTTCGACTCGTTCCAAGATGCAATACAGAAGGGAATTGTCCAAAAAGCCATGGGTTGATCACGGCGCCGATACATTGTATTGTATGTTTCCTTCTACGTGTGTATAGTATATTTTGAGTCGAAAGTCAGCGCTTCACATCATTGGTGCATCAGGACATTGCATTGCGGATATGCTAACCGCGCAATACGGGAAGGTAGGGATAGATGGACGGGCTCTCGAGAGAGTTGAACGAAATTAAGAGTGAGCTTCGGCAAATAAAGTGGCTTACAGGAATCGTAGTGGTTTGCGTCTGGCTTCCGCATGTGCTGGCGTTGATTGAATGCTTACCCTGATAGTATCCTTTCGCGTCCCCCGATTTCACAGAGAATAAAGATGGAACAGAACCATGAGCAGTGGACAGCCTTGAAGGACGCGGTCGATGGCGAGTGGATCGCGCAGCAGGCGCAGGCGATGGTGGAGATCCCCAGCGTGACGATGGAGGAGGCGGAGGTCTGCCAGTACTACGCGGCCCAGCTGGGCGAGCTCGGCTTTGACGTCGACCAGCGGCGGGTGACCGACGGCCGCTACAACATCTACGCGCGGCTGCCGGGGGCAGGCGGCGGCCCCAGCCTGATGCTGAACGGGCACCTGGACACCATCCCCATCGGCGACTGCGTACCCTGCCGCCGCGAGGGGGACCGTCTCTACGGGCGCGGCGCCACCGACATGAAAGGGGCGATGGCCGCCAAGCTGGGCGCGCTGCGGGCGCTCCAAACTGCCGGCATCACTCTGGCCGGCGACCTTTGGCTCACCGCCATCGTCGGTCACGAGGAGCCGGAGGCCCAAAAAGACGGGCCCCTGGCCCTGATCCAGGACATTAAGAGCGGGCGCATTGGCGGCGACAGAATCCTGATTGGCGAGGGCTGGAATGAGCTGTGGGTCATGAGCATGGGCACCATGGTCTTCGAGATCGAACTCACGTCCCCGCGCGGGGGAACGCACACGACCTACGTCCCCTTCGGCGAGAATCCGATTCGCTTCCTGGGCGACCTGATCCAGCGCATCACCGCATACCAGGAGGAGCTGGACAAGGGTGCGCTGCATCCCCTGGCGGGGGCGGAGCGCATCGACGTGGGGACGGTGGAGGCAGGCGACTACTTCAACCGCACGCCCATGCTTTGCCGACTGACCGGCACGCTGCGCTGGGGGCCGCGCGCCAACGCGGAGAAGGTCCTGGCGGAACTACGCGAACTGGCCGCACCCATTGCCGAGGCCGGCCAGCTGGAACTAGAAGTCCGCATGATCCACGAGCGTGAGCCGTTCGAAACAGCCAGCGACGATGCCGCGGTGCAGGCGGCCGCACAGGCCCATCGTTTCGTGCACGACGACCAGGTCGTCATCGCCGGCAAACGCATCGTGGGCGACGCCAACCTGTACGTCAATCTCGGCGGCGTGCCTTCTTTCTACTACGGCCCTTCCAATGAGACGGCCCACTCAGACGTGGAGTGGGTATCGCTCTCGCGCCTGACGCAGGCCGCGCAGGTCTACGCCCTCACCGCCGCCGAATACTGCGGCCTGAGCGGCAATGGCCGGTGATCCGCCTTAAGTGTAGCTGGAACGGTTCCTGATTCCTGGCCGGTAAACACCGGCTTTCATTCAGGATTCACGGCCGCGCGGTGCTTGCCGGCGATCATCTCTTCCACGTAGCGGCGGGTGGCGTTCACGGCTGCGTCGACCAGCTTTTGGCCCTGTTCCGCGCTGGCGTCCAGCGGGCTTCTGTCCTCCTGGTCGTGCATCGCCTCCACGCGCACGTTGTGCGGGCAGACGGCCAGCGCCATGGCGGTCTCGTATTCCTGGGCATGGCCCGGCACCCCTCCCTTGCACAGCTTCTCGGCTTCCGGCCGGCTCAGATCCCAGTAGGAGTGAAACTGAACACTAGCCTCCGGCGCCTCGGCCGCGAAATAGAGATGCCACTGGCCGATGATGCCACCCATGGGCGCTTCGTTGCCGCCGTGCCCGTTGAGGATAAGGACATTTTTGACACCGTGGCGTATCAGGCTCTCCACGGCGTCGAACACTACGCTCAGCCACGGGCCAGGCTTGGCTGAGACGGTGCCCTGGTGCCTCATGTGATGCTCCGAGATGCCAGCGCGAATCGGCAGCGTGACGATGACCTGGGGATAGAGCTGGCGGGCCGTCTGTTCGGCGACATGGGTGGCCATGCGGATATCGTGCTCCATCGCCAGATGTTCGAGGTGCTGTTCAATGCTGCCGGTGGGAATGATCGCCGTGTGAAACTTGCCCTCTGCCAGCGCTTCGCGAAACTCACGCCGGGTGAGGTCGCCCATAAAGACATGTTGATTTTGCATTGTTCTCTTTCTCCAGAGGTGAGCTTCTCTTTTGGATTCCGTTTGACGCCAAGATTTCCTGCTGAACAGTGACGACACCCGCAACGATGACGTCACCGAAAGTTGCCGTTACCCCAACCGATCCTCGACCCGGCGCAGCGCGGTCTGCATTTTCTCCTGGCGCATCGCCGTGGTCAGGTCGCCGCGGGTTCGCTCCAGAACACCGCGCAGCACATCGGTCTGCCGGCGCAGGCCCCCGGTGACCGCGTCCGGGAAGTCGACCGTCACCAGCAGCGAGTAGATCTCGTCCATCATCTCCAGGTAGGGATCGGCCTCTTCGACGCGGTCCTGCCGCATCAGATCGAGGGCGAAGCGGCGCATCTCGGTGGCGGCTTCGGTCAGGCCCTTCAGGTAGGTCGCGCCGGTGACCGCCAGTTCGGCCGGCGCCGGCAGCGGCCCGCCGGTGATAAAGGCGTAGAGCAGATGGGCCTCCACCAGCTCCTTCAGCGCGTCCTGCGTATAACCCACATGGTACAGCTCCGGGTGGTCGGCCAGGGGCTCCACCATCGCCTGCGCGTCGCGGCGCGCCGCGGCCAGCATTTCTTCCGCCGTCGCCAGCTCGTGGCGGTGCATGGCGCGGATGCTGTGTGCGCAGTCCCGGATCAGGCGGCGGCTGCGGCTGAGCGTGCCGTCCCGCAGCTGGCTGATCTCCTCCATCTGCTGCGTGATCTCGTCAACAATTCCGTCGAGAGTCTCTCCGGATGGATTGGGCATAAGAGCTGTCCTCACGTTCTATGGCGGGTGCAGCCGCTGAGCATCTCTCACTGGGCACCGGTCTCGCTCTGGCCGCTGAGCGCGGCGCGGCTGCTATAGGTGTTCACGGGTACGTAGTTGGGGGGCGGCGATAACGTCAGCGGCGGCGGCGCTTCTATGCCCTCGGTCATCGACTTATAGGCAAAGAAGTTCCACGCGATGCGGCTGACTTCCTTCATGGTGCGGTTGCTGGTCGGCCAGTCCATCCAGCCGGGGCGCCACAGATAGACGGCGAGGACATAGGGCCCGCTCGGCCCCCAGATCAGGGCCAGGTCACTGTGCGCCTCGTTGACAAAGCCGTGTTTGTGGATGATCCAGCTCTGCGCCGGGCGCGGCAGCCCGCCCCACACCATCTCCGTAAATTCGTCATGGCTGACATAGAAGAGAATCGCCGCACACTCTTCCGGCGTGATCTCGCCGCCAAAGGTCTCGATCAGTAGCCCTTCGCCTGCCTGGCAGCGGTAGATCTCTGCCAGTAGCCGCCCCAGGTCCGCGGGCGTGGACTGCAGATGCGTATCCGGATTCGTGTTCCAGTCCGTGCGGCTGTTGGCCTCTGTCGGGATCTTGCTGATGATCGATTTGTCGTCGTAGCCGGTCTGAATATATGAGTTCGTAA
>JAPPKT010000343.1 GCA_028819675.1 Caldilineaceae bacterium
GAGCCAATCGGGCACAGGAGATGGTCGGAAACCCACAGAGAATCGAACCCGGCCCGGTCGGCCGCAATCGCGGCATCCCGCAGCGCCGGCCAGTCGGTCTGCTGCGCCCACAGCAGGGCGCCGATCTTTATCTGCATCCCCGCCCCTTGAGTGTGAACAAAGGATAGCCGCACCACTGCCCACGGGCGTCTGCGTCAGGCCGTTCCCGCTGCCGGCAAAATCTGCAGCTCGGCGAAGTGGCACGCGCTCGGATGGCCGTGATCAAATCGATCGATGAGCTGTGGACGGTCCTCGGCGCAGATCGACTCTGCCTTCCAGCAACGGGTTCGGAACGTGCAGCCCGAAGGCGGATTCACAGGACTTGGCAGCTCCCCCTCCAGCACAATGCGCTTCCTTTCTCTTCGGCCCACCGGATCCGGCGCCGGCGCCGCCGAGAGCAGGGCCTGCGTGTAGGGATGAGTTGGCCGCGCGTAGATCTCATCCTCTCCGCCCACCTCTACAATCCGGCCCAGATGCATGACCGCCACCCGATCGGAGATCTGTCGCACAACCGCGAGATCGTGGGCAATGAAGATGTAGGACAGCCCCAGTTCTGCCTGGAGTTCCACCAACAGATTGATAACCTGCGCCTGCACCGAAACGTCTAGCGCGGAGACAGGTTCATCGCAGATAATCAGGTCCGGTTGTAAGGCCAGCGCGCGGGCGATCCCGATACGCTGCCTCTGCCCGCCCGAAAACTCATGCGGATAGCGGTTGGCATCCGTTGCCGGCAACCCGACACGCTCAAGCAGGGCGCCGACTCGCCCTCTCTGCTCCTCCTTCGGCACGATGCCGGGGTGTACGACCCACGGCTCGGCGATGATCTGGCCCACCTCCATACGCGGGTTCAGCGACGCGAAAGGGTCCTGGAAAACCATCTGTATCTCGCGCCGCAGGGCCTGTACCGACGCTTTCGACAGGGTAAACAGATCACGTCCTTTGAAATACGCCGCGCCGCTGGTCGGTTCCTCCAGACGCATTAACGTTCTCGCAATTGTGGATTTCCCACAACCCGTTTCACCGACCAGCCCCAGCGTCTCGCCTCGCTGCAAGTCGAAACTTACACCGTCAACCGCCTTTATCGCGCCGCGCCGGCCGCCCAAGAATCCCTTCCGCTCCGTCGGATAATACTTTACGAGATCTTTGACCCTGAGCAGAGGTTCCGCCGCCCCGGTAGCCCCGGAGTGCGTCCCTGTTTCGCCCCCTCCCCGTTCCTTTTCGATTCTGTGATTTTCGGCTCCGCCCCGATTGCTGTCAGTTGACATGCATGACATCCTCAAAACGATGGCATGAGGCGCTGCGTCCATGCTGGACCGCATAGAGTGGCGGCGGTTCGACCAGGCAGCGATCAACCACGTACGCGCAGCGCGGATGGAAAGGGCAGCCCCGCGGAATGAAGCGCAGGTTGGGCGGCGCTCCGCTGATCTGTTGCAGCGAGTCCATCTTCCGGTCCACCCGCGGCGCCGACTCCAAAAGCCCTTTGGTGTACGGATGCGCCGGATTGCTGTAAATCTCCTCGATCGGACCGGTTTCCACAATTTTGCCAGCATACATTACAGCCACGTGATCGGCAACGTCCGCCACAACACCCAAATCATGCGTGATGAGGATCAGGCCCATGCCCGTCTCCGCCTGCAGCTCGGCCAGCAACTCCATGATCTGCGCCTGCACCGTAACGTCAAGAGCGGTCGTAGGCTCATCCGCGATCAGCAGATCGGGATCCAATGCAATCGCCGCCGCAATCATCACCCGTTGCCGCATACCGCCTGAAAACTGGTGCGGATAGTCATGCACTCGTTCGCGGGCCGACGGAATACGCACCCGGTCCATCAGTTCAACTGCTTTGGCCGTGGCTTCACGTTTCGATGTCCCGCGATGCTCCTGGAACATCCCGGCAATCTGGGAGCCGACGGTGTAGGCCGGGTTCAGAGCGGTCAAAGGATCCTGGAAAATCATTGCGATCCGCTCGCCGCACAGCCGTCGCCGCCGCGACGGGCTGACTTGCAGCAGATCGAGGCCATCGAAGAGGACCGACCCACCCGTCACGAACGCCGGCGGGCTGTCCAGAATACCCATAACGGCTTCCGCGCTCACCGTCTTGCCTGAGCCCGACTCGCCCAGAATGGCCAGTGTCTGGCCCCGGTTCAGCGTGTAACTGATCCCGTTCACGGCATTGAGAACGCCGTCGGGCGTGCGGAAGTTGACCCGCAGGTCGATAACTTCAAGCAGATGATCTCCGTTGGCCGCCGGCCCATGCGCCGGTTCGGAGCTCTCCTTGCCTGTGCGGCTGCTCTCCGGCTCGCTATACGCTAACGCGGTCTCAGCATCCCCTTCGCGGCGCGACTCAGGTCGTCCCATGAACCACCGCCAGCGCTGAACAGGGTCGCTGACCATCCGCAACCACGCCGCCGTGAGATTGAGGGACAGCGCCGTAAGCAGGATCGCCAGGCCGGGAAAGGTGATCAGCCACCATGCGCTTGTGATGTAATCGCGGCCTTCGGCGACCATGCGGCCCCACGTCGGCGCCGGCGGCTGGATCCCCATACCCAGAAAACTCAGACCGGCCTCGGCCAGGATCACGATAGCGATCTCAAGCGTTGCCAGCACCAGAATCGGCGATGCCAGATTGGGCAGAATATGTCGAAAGATGATGCGGCTGTCACTACACCCGATCGTTTGCGCGCCTTCCACGAACGGCTGCTCGCGAAATGACAGTGTCAGTCCACGCGTCACGCGCGCATAGATCATCCAGCGCGTCAGCGCGAATACGATAACCAGGTTCCAGAAGCCGGTGCCGACCAGGAAGAGGATGAAAAGCGCCAGCAGCAGACCCGGTATGCCCATCAATACGTCCACACCGCGCATCACGAGGTCGTCCAGCCAGCCCCGATGGTAGCCCGACATCAATCCCAACAGGACGCCAAGCGTGCCAGACGCCAGTACGCTCGACAGACCGACCGCGAGCGAGACGCGCGCGCCGTAAATCAGCCGGCTGAACAGATCGCGTCCCAGTGGGTCGGCGCCGAGCAGATAGGGGAAGCTCGATGGCTCGGACGCGGCCGAGGACATGGGCGGAAGATTGCGCGAGCGCAGGTTCTGGTCGAACGGGTCGTGCGGCGCCAGCAGATCGGCTCCCACTGCTGCCACCATCAGCGCAACAAGAAAGAGCAGCGGGAAGAGCATCAGCTTGTCCCGCCAAAGCGCGCGCAGTAACTTGCGCACGGTTAAGTTGCGCGCAGCCTCGCCTGAATCTCCCACCGCTGGCCCGTCGCCGGCGGTCATCTGAAGTGGACCGGACACACGTCTCCTTTTCTAGCCGTAGCGCACCCTCGGATCCAGATACGAATAGGTAAGGTCAACCAGGAGATTTGTGACGATAATCATAATCGCCACCACAAAGACCAATGCCTCGATGAGCGGCAGATCCCGGTTTGTCACCGCCGAGACGATAAGAAGCCCTATGCCGGGCCAGGCGAAGACCGTCTCAACGACCACCGCGCCGTTGAGTGTGGAGATTGCCTCGTCGCCCGACAGCGTGATAATCGGGATGAAGGCATTCTTGAGCGCCTGGCCTAATACGATTCTGCTTTCTCTGTATCCCTTTGCGCGTGCGGTCTTGATGTAAGGTCTGCTCAGCTGGTCCAGCATGGCGCTGCGCGTTACCTGCGCCACCCGGCCCAGCGGCCTCAGCGACAACGTCAGCGCCGGCAGAATGATGAACTTCAACGAACCGGAGCCCGACGTGGGCAGCAATCTCAACTGAACCGCGAAGAAGAGGATCAGCATCAACCCGATCCAGAAGTCGACCGCCGACGCGCCCGTCAGCGAGATCACGTTGACCCCTTTGTCTATCGGAGAACCGGGTTTCCAGGCCGCCAGCGACCCCAGGATCATCGCCACCGGCAACGCAAACAACATCGTAACCGCGGCCAGCACCAGCGTGGCCGGAATCCGTTCCAGCGCCATCGGCAGCGCCGGTCTTCTCTGCCACCATGAGTTGCCGAAATCTCCGGAAACTACGCCGCGTGCATAGTGCCCGAACTGCTCAATCGCCGGCTTGTCGTAGCCGAAGCGTTCCTCAAGTGTTTTCACATCCTCCGCACGCGCCTCAGGCCCCAGGATAAGGGCTGCCGGATTGCCGATGACGCGGCCTGCGAAGAAGACAAGGGTCAGGACAACCGCGAGGACGAGGATCGACTGGATCAGTCGTCGAGCCACGTAGCGGGCCATGTGGACACTCCTTTTGCGGGCAAGGAAGAGTTACTCGCGCTTACAAGCTTCCCGTACGTCTCCTGAGCGCTGTCCTGACCCGGTTCGTTTGCCGCCAGGGGCCGGGGGATAGCGCAGGCGGCAACTGAAGTGAACGGTGGAAGTGGCCGGTTCAGCCACTATCCACCGGCGCTCTTGACGATCTGCAATGGGGAGCGAGGGCAGATTGCCGAAGCCGCGCTCAATCACACGTATTGTCCATATCCTTGGCCAGCGCCCGGTGCCCCAGCGGTACATCCCAGCTGAGGCAGTCACTGACCGCATAGGAGAGGTCCAGATGCGCCACCGCGCCGGCATAGACCTCATCATGGACGAGCTGGGCAATATCCTGCAGGGCCTGATCGCGCTCTGTGCCCGTCAGCGGGCTGGCAGCTGCGGCCAGTTCATCGAGTTCAGGGAAACAGCCGGCCGCGAAGGGACTGCCACACGAGAGATGGCCGCCAAGTGAAAGGGCAAAGTCGTAAAGCTCATTCCCGTGCGGTCCGACGTAGAAATATCGGCCGCGTCCGGGCGGGGGTCGAACGCCGACCTTCTCGAGGAAGGGATCAAGCTCCGACACCTCCAGTACCACGTTGAGCCCGAGTTCCTGCAGATAGCCGTTCACGGCCTGGTGCAGCTCCTCGCTGCGCGCGAACCAGCCGCTGAGACTGGCGTTCACGAACTCCGTCTCATAGACGGGCACGCCATCGGCTGCCGCTTCGTCCAGAAGCTGCTTGGCTCTCTCCGGGTCATACCCGTATGGCTCCAGATTCTCGTTGTAACCGGTCGCCGAAGGGCCGACCATCTGGCGCGCGATCGTGGCCTGGCCGCCCAGAATCGTGTCGAGGATGGTGTCGTAGTCGACCGCCAGCTGGAATGCCAGCCTGACCCGCTGATCGCCAAAGGCCGTGCCTTCACGCGGCGGTTCCAGGTCCATTCGCATCCAAAGCGTCTCCACACTCACCTGGCTGCGGCAGCCGATTCCCTCAGTCGCTTCGGCCTCCCGGCAGCTCTCCGCCGAAATCCACTGGGCGATGTGAGCTTCTCCGGTCTTCACCTGCGCCAGCCGCACCGCATCCTCGGCGCGATACAGAAAGACCAGTTCATCAAAGTTGATCGCGCCCCGCGCGCCCTGCGCCGGGTCGAGCCCCCACCAGTCATGGTTGGCTTCGAGGATGAGCGCGTCACCCGCTCTGAACTCCTTGAACTTGTACGGACCCGTGCCGATCGGCA
>JAPPKT010000420.1 GCA_028819675.1 Caldilineaceae bacterium
AAATTCCGAAAATGTGCCAAACGCGAGCAAGACAGGCGAGGCCACTCCCATACATCCCCAACGTTCACCGCGATGACCATCACAAGCCCACTACACAAATACTCACGGTACATTCCCCCAGACAGACCGCATACAGCACACACGGAGCATGGCTTAACAGTTACCTAAAGATCAGAAACTACCCCTACGGCCCCGCTTTACCTGTCGCCATGATCGTGCCCGCACGCGGCAGCTGTTCGGCCCGGCTGGGCAGATCGTCGCCAATCTCCACCAGCCAGTCCATCAGCTGTTGACGGAGCGCCACCTTCGTGGCTGCCAGCCTTGGCTCTGCGATCAGGTTCTCCATCTCATGCGGGTCAGCCTCCAGGTCGTAGAGCTCGTCGATCGCCTGCGGATTCCAAACGTACTTGTATCGCTCGTCCCGTATCGCCCGCACCGCGAAGTTCATGCCGTTGTACAGGTTGTAGACACCGTACGCCGTCTGCGGCCAGTCAGCGGGCCGCGCTCCCGTGCCCACCAGCGGCAGCAGATCCCGCCCCGCGCGCGGCCGCTCTGCCGTAGCCGCGGCGTCGATGAGACCGAAAAGCGTCTCGCCCACGTCGATCAGCGAAACGAAGGCATCCTGGGTTGCCGCCGCGCTGCCGGGCCTGCGTATGATCAGCGGAATGCGCCACACCTCCTCATAGAAATAGGCCCCCTTGTCGAAACGGTTGTGCGCGCCCTCCATGTCGCCGTGGTCCGCGACGAAGACCACCGTCGTCGACTCCTGCAACCCCAGCCGTTCCAGCGCATCCAGCACCCGCCCGATCGCCTCGTCGACCATCATGATGTGCGCGTGCGAGTAGGCCACGACCGTGCGCCACTCCTCCTCGTCCAGCAGCGATGTATCCATACAGGGCCACCACGCCACCGCGTGAAACCAGGGCCTGCCCGCGCAGTTATCGCGCAGATTGGCCGGTAGCTCGACCTTGTCTCGGAGTTCCTGCGCGATGCCAATATACGGCTCAGGCAGATGGTGCGGGAAATGCGGCTCCGCCGAAGAAACGGTCAGAAAGAACGGTTTGCTGCGATCGCCTGCAGCCCACTCTTCGAGGAAGCGGACGCCGTTCTTCATCACCGGGAAAGGCGGGCACTCTTCCATGGACTGCGCCGTATCGCCCCAGAACGGCGCGCGGCCCCGGATCAGACCCTGCGTCTGACGGTCGTAGTTGTCCTTGGCGAACTGGTAAGAGAAGCTGCTTGTCTCCGGATCGTAGGGCCGGCGCTGCACCTCTGCATCGGGGTCAAAACGGTGAGCCCCGCGCGCCTCCGGGTTTACCGGCCCGAGGTGCCACTTGCCGAAGTAGCCGACGTGATAGCCCAGCCGCGCCGCCTCGTCGATCCAGGTGCGCTCCGTCAACGGCGGCGAGAACTGCTGTGAATACCCCACCGCGTAATTGTCGGTGATGCCCGTCGCGTGCGGCCAGCGCCCCGTCAGCAGCGTCCCCCGCGCCGGCGTACACAGCGGGCAGGTCGTAAGAGCATTGCTGAAGACCGTCCCCGCAGCCGCCAGCCGGTCGATATTCGGCGTAGCGATATCCGCCCCGCAAAAACTGAAAGCCGATGCCGGCCACTGGTCCGTCAATACAAAAAGAACATTCTCCGCAGCCATCAAAAGACTCCCCACAAGCTATGAAAAGTAACCAATCGGAACTGAATGAAGTTTCTCGCCCCTAGCCCCTAGCTCCTCGCCCTACCCCTTCGCCCCGGTCGTGGCAATCCCCTGAATGAAATAGCCCTGGAAAATGAAAAAGATGATGATGACCGGCAGCGAGGCCACAAACGAGGCCGCCATCAGATGGTTCCAGTCAGTGCCGTACTGGTCGCGAAAACCGTTCAGCCCCAGCGGAATCGTCCACTTGTCGACGTCGTTGAGGACGATCAGCGGCCACAGAAACTCGTTCCAGTTCCACAGAAAGGAGAAGATCGCCACCGTCGTCAGCCCCGGAACCGCCAGCGGCAGCAGGATCTGCCACAGAATACGAAATGGCCCGCAGCCGTCCAGTTTGGCCGCCTCATCCAGCTCCAGCGGCAGAGTCAGGAAAAACTGGCGCAGCAGAAAGATGAAAAAGGGACTGCCGCCCAGAAAGTTGGGGACGATGAGAGGATAGTAGGTGTTGATCCAGTCCAGACTGCGATACAGAATGAAGAGCGGGATCATCGTTACCTGCCAGGGCAGCATCATCGTCGCCAGCAATATGATGAAGAGGATATTCCGCCCCGGAAAGCGCAGGCGGGCAAAGCCATAGGCGACAACCGCTGAAGAGAGTATCTGCCCCACCACGCTCAGCACCGTGACATAGATCGAATTTCGGAAGTAGAGGCCGAACGGCATCACCGTCAGCGCCTCGATATAGTTGCGCCACAGGATCGGGTCCGGCATCCACTGCGGCGGGTACTGGAAGATCTTCTCCATCGGCTTCAGCGAAGTCGAGATCATCCACAGAAAAGGTACCAGGAAGGCGGCCGCGCCCGCCAGGGCCAGCAGGTGAATCAATGTCCTGGTGGTCCAGTTCAACAGCTGATATCGATTGGACGGCAGACCGATTGTGTTTCTCATCGTTCGCGGCGGATGACCGGTGGCCATTCTCAAGCGCCCCCGATCCTGCCTTCATAGTGCACCCAGTGTTCCGACGAGCGCAGCATGATGAGCGAAATGACCAGAACGACCACGAAGAGGACCCACGCCAGCGCCGAAGCATAACCCATGTGGAACCATTCGAAGGCGTTACGGTAGATGTAGAGCACAAGGAAAAGGGTCGCGTTCCCCGGGCCGCCCGCAGTCATGATGTAGGCCTGCGTAAAGATCTGGAAACTGCCGATCACATTCATCACCAGAGCAAACAGAACCACCGGCGACAACATCGGCAACGTGACCTTCAGAAACCGCTGCCATGTGTTGGCGCCGTCGATCGTCGCCGCCTCGTAAAGGTGGGCCGGGATGCCCTGCAGGCCGGCCAGAAAAATGACCATGCCGGTCCCCACCTGCCACAAGCTCATGATAATCAGCGCCGGCAGCGCCCAGCGCGAGGAATGAATCCACTGCGGCCCTTCAACGCCAAACAGCCGGATGAAAGAGTTCAGCACCCCGTATTCCGGGTTGAAGATCCAGATCCACATCATGCTGACTGCCACCAGAGGTATGACCGCCGGCAGGTAGTAGATCGTGCGGAAAAGGCGCCGGCCCGCCAGCTGCTGATTCATCAGCAACGCCAGGGCCAGCGAAAGTACCGCCGAGACCGGCACGCGGAAGATGACATAGATGACTGTCACCTTGATGCTCTCCCAGAAGAGATCATCCTTGAACAGCAGCTTGTCGAAGTTGCGCACACCGATGAACTCCGGCGCCGACAGGATGCGCCATTCGGTCGAGCTGATATAGAAGGCCGCCAGGATCGGCGCCAGCTGAAAGATGAGGAAACCCAGCAGCCACGGTGAAATCGCGATGTAGCCCGCGATCGCCTCCTTGCGCGCGATGCCGCTCATACGCGGCCGTTTCCCGGCCCCGAGTGCGTCTGCGGCCTGACCGATCTGCGCTTGCCTGCTGCGCATCACCTCTCCCTTTCCGAAAACTGGTGGCCAGCGAATAACGGCCCGCAGCGCGCCCCGCCGCCAGCAGTTGATGTGCGCGCTAAATCAAAAGAGGAGAGGATTGTTTCCTCTCCTCTTCGGATGCATACGGGCAACGGGGAGCGCTCAACCTATCAATACTAATTTCCCCAGAATGCAGCGAGGATCTCGTCGACCTGGGGTCCGGCCGCCGCCACCGCGTCCTCAACCGACTTCTCCCCCAGAAATGCCAGGTTCAACTCTGGCGTGATCGCCCTCGACATGATCTCCGTAATCGGTGCGATCGTGGGCCAGACCTGCATGTGCGGCGCGCTGTCGATAAACACCTGCCGCGTCGGCGGCTTGGGCAGCCCCGCGAAGTGTTCGCTTTCGGCAATATGCCGCATCGCCGGCACGTCGCCGATCGTCTGCGCCACCGTGATATTGCTTTCCTCGTCACTGATGATCTTGAGGTACTCCCAAGACCAGTCCGCGCTCTGCGTGCCCTTGGGAATGCCGTGTCCGTAATATTGGGTATAGCCGACCGGGGGCTGTCCCGCCGCCCGCGGCAGCGGCCCGACATCCCAGTCCAGCCCCTCAACGCGCGTCAGTGCGCCGATCCCCCACGCGCCGGCCGTGAACATCGCCACCCGCCCGGCCGTAAACAGGTCCTGCGCGCTTCCCAGCCCCTCGATCTCCGCCGGCGTGGGCGAGACACCGTGCGTCAGCCGCAAATCCGCCAGCCACTGAAGCGCAGCCAGCGCCTCCGGGCTGCCAAGACCGGAAGACTGCTGGTCGTCTGAGAGCACGTCCCCGCCGCCGAGCCGCAGGAACGGATACCAGTAGGGGAAGAACATGCCGTAAACGTCCGTCCTGCCGTCCCCGTCGGAGTCCGCAGTAAGGGCCTGGGCCGTCTCCAGGAATGAGTCCCAGTTCCAGGTATCGTTCTCCCAGGAGGTGGGCAGATCGTCCAGGCCGGCCTCGCGGAAGAGCGCCCGGTTGTAGTAGATCACGAACGGGTTCCAACCGCGCGGCACGGTAACCAGCTGGCCTTCGGTCGTGCCCAGTTCGATGATCCGCGGGTAGAACACGTCGAAAGTGAACTCGTCGTCCGCGTCGGCGAAAGGAATCACGTTCAGCAGCGCTTCCTGGCCGCGGAAAAACGGCTCCCACCTGTGGTTCAGCTGCATCGTGTCCGGCGGTGTCCCGGCCGCGATCGCCGTCAGCACCTTCTCACCGTACTGTCCGCCCGGCACCGAATTCTGGCTGGCCGTCACATTCGGGAACTTCTCCGTCATCCGCTGGGCCAGGATCTCACGGTCTTCAATAAACTCCGGCCGCGTACCCCAATACTGGGCCACAAGCTCGATCGGTTCTTCCGACATCGATTCGCCTTCGTCCGCCGCAGCCGCACCCGTATCCCCTGCCACGGGAGCGCACGCCGCCACAAACGCGCCGCCCGCCACCAGCGCCGAACCCTGCAGAAAATGCCTTCTGCTCAACTTTCCAACTGTCACAGCCACTCTCCTTTGTGTTGACGTTCTCTCTCTTTTAATTTTCAGTGATTCTCACCTCAACAAGCGGTCATGAAGTACTAAAAACTAGAAACTGAAAACCAAAAACTGCCTTACTGCTTCATCCCGCTCAACGCGATGCTGGAGATGAACTGCTTCTGCAGCATCAGGAAGACCACGATGACCGGCACACAGGCTATCACCGAGCCGGCCATCTGGATATGGATCAGCGTAATGAACTGGCCCTGCGCCATCGCCAGCGCCAGAGGCAGCGTGAACAGCTCCTTCGAGTTGATCACCAGGACCGGCCAGAACAGCGTGTTCCAGATGCCCAGAAAGCTGAAGATACCCAGCGCCCCCAAGCCGGCGCGGGAGAGCGGCATGATCACGTACAGGTAGATATGCCAGTGGTTGCCGC
>JAPPKT010000194.1:0-4115 GCA_028819675.1 Caldilineaceae bacterium
CCAGTCCCATGCCGCATCGTTTATCGTCGAAGAAGGCGGCTATTTCGAGGGCGAGATGAAGATGGGCGCCCCCGATCAGGCGGAGTGGCCGACTATCGGGAGCGGGTCCTCTTCAGAAGGGCTTGGGCTTTCGGTCGAATCAACCCAGTGGTCTACAAAGCGTTCCGAGGGTCGCCCCAACAGGACCGGTGCAAGTTCCATCGACAGTGGACTCGAAGATGCCGGGAGCGGTCGTCACCGCAGCATCTGAGTTAGTTCCATCTGACGGCCCGTTCGGCGACACCTGAACTGGTATTGACTGTTATCCGGTGCCCCCGGCGTCTTTAGCTTGCCTGCAAAGTTCAGGAACTGCAGAAAGCTGATAGCCCCGTACCCTCGTCAGATTTTCCAGGTGGAGAAACTCCCTCTTCCGTAAACTCCGTTGGCATCGGTGAACGAAGATCGCGCACTCTACTTGCAACACGCTCTTGCAAAACTGCAAGAACTCACCTTCCACCGGACTGCCGCCTCATCACCTCTGTCGTATAACTGAAGAAATGCGCCGCCCGTATCACGGTATTGGGGCGGCCCCGTCCTATGCACCCGACAGGCGCTGGCGTTCCCGAAAACATGCGGCGTAGCACCAGCGCCCCGCCGTATTCGTGCGCACCGCGCCCGCCCGTTCACCTCCCGGCGCTCAGCTTGCGCTCCAGGCGGGCCAGTCGGTGGCGAAGTTCGGTTTGGGCCTCATGGGAACGGCTTTGGGGCGGCGACCTCTCCTGCTCGTGCAAGGCCCACTGCGTCCACATTGCCGCCTGCGTCAGGTCGCCGCTCTGCCATTCGTAGAACTTTGCCAGTTCCACATAGGGACGGCTGTCCGGCCCCCCCACGGTCGTCAGCCACTGCTGCCAAACGGCCGTCGCCTCTTCCCAGCGGCGCTGTCGTTTCAGCAGGCGGCCCAATCCGTCAAAGGACTCGGCCAGGTGCGCACGGCCGCTGAGTTGGTCCAACGCCGCGCGGAACAACATTTCCGCGCTCTCCAGGCGCTCCAGTTCCGCCTGCAGCCGTGCCATGCTGAGCAAATCGAGCGGCTGCAAATGACCGGTGCCCGCGGCAACAGGATCGGAAAACACGCCGCAGACCACCTCCGTCAGCGCGGCCATCGAAACAATATCCTCGCGATTGTGGTAGAAGACGCGTTGCATCATACGGCCGTCGCCGTCGTGCAGATAGTCAGCATACAAATGCGGGATGAGGCTGCCGGGCACGTCGTCCTCTGCGCGGGAATAGCCCAGAACTCTCCGTTCCAGATTGGTGAGAGCGCAGCTGCCCAGGCGTTTACGCCATAGCCTGCGCGCAGGGTGCAGGAGATCGAGATGCGGTGTCCATTCGTCCAGCGCTTGCGGCGGGCTAACCTCCGCGGGCAGGAAGCGCCCTGCGTACCGGTATCGACCGCGCAAAAAGGGCGCGTCGAAAGATCGCCCGTTGAAGGTCACCAGGCTCTCGCAGCTTTGCAACAGCTCCGCCAGCGCCGTCAGCAGGGCCGGTTCCTCTCCGGGATGACGCATGAATAACTGGCGCACCACAAAGTTCAGACGCTCCTCTGAACTGTCCGCACTCCTCTTCTGCGGCTCGAATGTTCCAATACCCACCATGAAGGCATAGATGCCCGCTCCGCCGCCCAGACCCGTGGTCTCGATGTCCAGAAATGCCGATCTGCGAAAATCAGGGCAGTGCTCCAGCCGGTAAGCGGGGTAAAGCCGCGACAGAACCGATGGATCGCGTTCCAAAAGGTTGTCGAACACGGACGGTCCGCGCAGCGCATGCGGCTGACTCTCCTCCTGTTCCATCGCAACGCAATGCCGCGTAACCAGATAGCACTCGCCGGCGCTGTTCTCGACGATCTCGCCCTCCTCCAGCGCCTCGATCGGGATAGCCTCGGTCTCCCAATCGGACGCTGAAGCCTCGGGCTGCTCCTGCCTGTTCATGTCGGCCGCTTCAGCGGCTTGTCGTCCGCCGCGCAGGCCCTGCAGGCGGCGCAATCGTTCAGAAGTGGATGACATCGGTAAGGGTTGGAAGAGCAAACGGTTCAGACTGGATCCCTATTGTAGCCCAGCCGGATTAAGGCGGGAAATTCCCCATTTTTCGCGCTCTCGACTATAATTGGGCTCTGTGCACCGTTTCCATCACCTCCTGGTGGAGAAGCCACTTTGTCGGCAACTGACAAACACTGGATCCACTATCCGCCTGCGCCGGATAGCTTCCTGGAAAGCAACCATGTTCATCCCGCCCTGCTGCAGGTGCTATACAATCGCGGTCTGCGCGATGGCGACGCCGTGGCCTCCTTCCTGCAGGTCGAGGACGCGGTCCAGGAGAATCCTTTCCGCCTGACCGATATGTCGGCTGCCGTTGCGCGCATCGTTCGCGCCATCGAATCCCGTGAGGTGATCTGCGTCTACGGGGATTTCGACGCCGACGGCGTCACCGCCACAGTCCTGATGACCACCGCCTTGCAACGCGCCGGCGCGCTCGTCGGCGCCTATATCCCCAACCGGGTGGACGAGGGCTACGGCCTGAATGTCGAAGCGCTCAAGTCTATCGCCGGCAAGGGGGCCCAGCTGCTGGTTACGGTGGACTGCGGCATTCGCAGCGTCGCAGAAGTGGCGCAAGCCGCCGAGTTGGGGATGGAAGTTATCCTCACCGACCATCACACGATCGGTCCCGACCTGCCGCCGGCGCTGGCAGTGATCAATCCGCGACGCGACGGCCGCGCAGGGACGTTTCAGCCGCTGGCAGGCGTTGGTGTTGCCTACCGGCTGGCGCAGGGCGTCCTGCGCGTCGTCTCTAAACAGCCCTGGAGCCGGCTCTCAGAGGACGAAGCAGCGGCCGAAGAGCAGTCCCTTCTCGACCTCGTGGCAATCGGCACCGTGGCCGACCTGATGCCCCTGCAGGGTGAGAACCGTTCGCTGGTGCGCCGCGGGCTGTCGGAGCTGAGCCAGGGCAAACGGGTGGGACTGTTCGCGCTGATGGAAATGGCCTCGGTTCCTCCTGGCGGGATCGACAGCACCGCAATCAGCTTTCGCATCGCCCCACGCATCAACGCCGCCGGTCGTCTGGCCAGCGCCAAAATGGCCTATGACCTCCTGCGCTGCCAGGACTATGAAACGGCCTATGAAATGGCAACCGGCCTGGAACGCCTTAACCAGCAACGCCAGGCGCTCACCGCCGAAGCCTATGCAGTCGCCGAAAGAGAGATCGCCGGCCTCGATCCATCCACTGCGCCGATTCTGATCGTCGCCAGCGAAGAATTCCAACCCGGGATTGTGGGACTGGCCGCGGGGAAGCTGAGTGATCAGTTCTATCGCCCGGCTATCGTTATCGAACAGGGAGAGGAGATCTGCCGCGGTAGCGCCCGCAGTATCGCCGAATTCAACATCATTGCCGCACTCGACCGGGTCGGTTCTCTGCTGGTGCGCCACGGCGGACACAGCCGCGCGGCAGGCTTCACCGTGCGCACCGAGCAGCTGCCCGCGCTGCAAGATGCCCTCGAAGAGATGGCCGCCCAGGAGCTCGACTCCCTTCAGGATCTGCGGCCAAGCCTGTATATAGACACCGAGTTGACGGTCGATCAGATCGACTGGGCACTGCAGGGCCAGCTCGCCCGCATGGAGCCGGTCGGCCAGCAGAATGAGCCCGGTCTCTTCCTGTGCCGCCGCTGCCGCGTGCGCAGCGCCCGCACCGTCGGCGGGGGTAAGCACCTGAAAATAGCAATCGACGGCCACGATCTTTCTCAAGTGTTGGATGGGATCGGCTTCGGCCTGGGAGGTCAGGCCGCAAACCTGCGCATCGGCACCCTGATCGATATCGTCTTTCATCTTGAAGTTAACGAATGGCAGGGTCGACGCGCTCTGCAGCTCAATGTGCAGGATCTGCGGAGCAGCGCGAACTGATCAAGGAGTCCGCGGCGTTGTCTGCTGCCGCACACCGCCCGTCGGAGTCGAGCTCTGACAAACAACTGAAAGGATCACAGAGTCCACTCATGGCACATAGAGCAAACTTGAGAGAAGTACGCGCCGTTCTGCTGGACATGGACGGCGTTGTTTATGTTGGCGAGGAGCCCCTGCCCGGCGTTCAGG
>JAPPKT010000194.1:4125-5518 GCA_028819675.1 Caldilineaceae bacterium
CGCCGGTCCAGTTCGTCGAAAAGATCGCCCGCATGGGCATCGGCGCCGACGAAGCCCATATCCTCAGCAGCGCCCTGGCGACCGCCAGCTGGCTGGCGGAGCAGTATCCCGATGGCGTCCGCGCCTTCATGATCGGCCAGGACGGCCTGCGCCGGGCGCTGCAGCAGGAAGGAATCACCTTGGTCGAAGATGCCCAAACGGCCGACATCATCGTTTCCGGAATCGATTTCAGTGTGCGCTACGAACGCCTGGCCGATGCTACTCTGGCCATACGCGCCGGTGCCCGCTTTGTCGGCACCAACAGCGATACCTCCTTCCCCAGCGAACGGGGGCAGATTCCCGGCACCGGCGCGCTCCTGGCCCTGCTCGAGGCGGCCACCGGCGTCACACCCACCGTGATCGGCAAGCCAAACGCCGGCATGTTCGAACAGGCCATGCACAAACTCGGCACGACCCCGTCCTCGACGCTGATGGTCGGTGACCGCTACGAAACCGACATCGCCGGCGCCATCGAGTTGGGAATGCCTACCGCCGCCGTGCTGACCGGAATCACGACCGAGGAGGAGTTCCACACGGTTGTGCCCGGCCCGGACCTGATTCTGCCCGGTCTGCCCGAGCTTCTCGACGCTTTCCGGCAGGCCGACAGCTGATCCTTCCTTGTGAGGCAGCGCATCCGCGAATCCGTCACCTCCGCGCGGACCGGCGCCGGCCTCAGTGCGAGAGGGCGCGATCGGGGCAGTTTTTGACCGCAACTTGATGGCTGCGCTACAATTGTAAAGATGAACACCGTTCCACTCACGCTGCCCGGCGACGCCCCGATCAGCCGCTCCCTATTGGACTGCTCTCCGCAAGAGCTTACCGATGTCGTCAACGCGCTGCCGGCTGGCCAAAAGCGCACCAGTGGAAAGGCTGCCAAAGTCCCCGCCTATCGCATCCGTCAGATACAGGAGTGGATCTACAAGAAATACGCTCGCTCCTTTGACGAGATGACGAATCTGCCGCAGGCCCTGCGCGACGGGCTGGCTGCGACGGCAACGCTCACGCCCCTGAAGCCGGTTACGCAGCGTGTTTCCAAGGCCGGGGACACCCTGAAAGTTCTGTTTCAGATGCCGGATGGGGAGACGGTCGAGGCCGTCCTCATGCTGTATAACAGGCGGCGTACACTCTGCATCAGCAGTCAGGCCGGCTGCGCCATGGGCTGCACCTTTTGCGCGACCGCTCTTGGTGGCCTGCGCCGCAATCTGACCGCAGGCGAAATCGTGGCCCAGGTGCTCTTTTTCGCCCGTTATCTGAGTGATGCCGGCGAGGGACCAAAGATGCGCGTGCAGCGGCCCACCACGGTCACAAACATCGTGTTGATGGGGATGGGCGAGCCAATGCACAACTACAAGAA
>JAPPKT010000104.1 GCA_028819675.1 Caldilineaceae bacterium
CGTCCGATGGAGATGATGAAGAGTTTCAGGAAGAGACGTAGACGCCGCATGCCCCACCTCTCCTGCTGATGATTGGCCGCTTCGCCTCTTATTTGCGCAGGAAGTCAGACTCAATCAACCGCATACCACCTCTAGCAAAGTGGTCGCCGCGCGCCAGAAAGCTGATTGGGGCGCTGCTTTTGTGCAGCGTTGTCGGCTTGACCTATCGTTCCTATTTTCGAAACTGGGTCCCTTTGGGTCCGCAGAGGACGGTGGCGACGGTCAACCCCAAAATGGGCGTCCATACGCGGCTCACCGATGAGCCGGACGCGGCCAAGATCAAGCGAAGCCTTGAAATGGTGCGTGAAATGGGCGCGCCCTGGATCGTAGAGTATTTCCCCTGGGCGTACTACGAACCGAGACGCGGTCAGTACGAATGGAGCCATCCGGACCTGGTGATCGACCACGCCAACCGGCAGGGGCTCATCGTGATCGCCCGTCTGGGCTATGTGCCGGAGTGGGCGCGGCCGGAAGATTCCCATCATCTCTACCTGGAAGAAGAAAATTACGAGGCATTCGGGCGCTATGCGGTCGAGTTCGTGCGGCGCTACCGGGACAAAGTAGGTTATCTGATTATATGGAACGAGCCCAATCTGAGCCTGGAATGGGGTTTTCGCCCGGTGGACCCGGCGTCCTACGTGAGGATGCTGAAGGTGGTCTATCCGATGGTGAAGGCGGCCGCCCCTGAGGTGCAGGTACTGGCTGGTGCGCTGGCGCCGACGCTGGACCCGCCGGGCAGTGAATGGAGCATGAACGACCTGGATTATCTGCAGCGGATGTATGACGCGGGCGCGGCCGACTATTTCGATATTCTGGCGATTCACGCGTACGGACTGGGATTCGATGCTGACGAGCCGGCGGGCGAAACGGTTGTCAACTTTCGACGCTCCGAACTTCTGCGGGAGATCATGGTCCGAAACGGCGACGGCGACAAGACGGCAATGATCACAGAAGGGGGATGGAACGATCATCCACGCTGGACGCGGGCCGTGCGTCCCGCGCAGCGGATCCTCAACAGTGCTCGGGCGTACGAGATCGCGAATACGGAATGGCCCTGGCTGGAAAGCGTCTGTCTCTGGGTCTTTCGCTTCCCCTGGGACCAGAAGAGCTACCAGGACTACTACACGTTTGTCGGCACTGATTTTGAACCTAAAGCGATCTATCTGGAGATGCAGGCGTATGCGGCGGGGCGGTTCGAGGCGCCATGAACGACCAGAACAGGAGCGAGGAGAGAGAACCTCTGCAGGGGGCAGAAGGCGGTGCCGACCGGCAGTGGCTGGTCGCAGGGAGCCATGGAGAACGCTGGGCCGGCTCTTTTTTGCGACGCAGTCTTGAGGGGAGGGTGCGGCTGTGGATCGCGATCTGCATCGTGGCGCTGGCGATTGGCGGGTGGCTCATATTGCGCACCAGCGGGCCGGCGGTGGATGAGACCTGGCTGAAGATGCAGGAGCGGGGGAGCTGGCGGGTGGGGATGGACCCCAGCTTTCCGCCTTTTGAGACGCTGGACGCGGAGGGCGCGCCGATCGGCTATGACGTGGACCTGGCGCGGGAGATCGCGGCAACGTGGGGGCTGGAGGCGGAGATCGTCGCGATCGGGTACGACAGTCTATTGGATGCGCTGCTGGTCGACCGCGTGGATGCGGTGATCAGCGCGTTTCCGTACAATGCGCGCATGACGAAGGACGTACATTATTCGCCGCCCTATTTCGAGGCGGGTGTGCGGCTTGTGGTCGGCGTCGATGCCGCGTTTGAGGGGATTGGGGACCTGGATGGGGGCACGGTTGCGGTGGAGTGGGGCAGCCGGGGCGATGCGATCGCGCGTCGATTGCAGAGGGAGGGGGCAGGCTTTACGCGGCTGCCGTTTGCGTCTTCGGAGGAGGCTGTCGAGGCACTGGTCTCCGGCGCGAGCAGCGCACTGCTGATCGACGGCGTCACGCTGCGGCTGGCGCAGGGTGAGGGTAAGCAGATTCGCGCGGTGGGAGCGGTGTTGGATGAGGACCCCTATGTGATTGCGGTGTCGATCAAGGCGCCCAAGCTGCAAAGCGCCCTCCTGCAAGCGCTGGCAACGCTGGAGGAGGAAGGGCAGCTGGGCCTGCTGGAGGAGCGCTGGTTTGGGCAGTATGCGAGGAGAGAGTGAAGAGGAGAGAGGAGTGAGAGAGGAGCGGAGGTCTTCCGCTCCTCTTTTTTTCATGACACTTGAGTGAGCCAGCCCCATTTGTCGGGCATGTTGTCTTCAAGGATGCCGAAGAAGACGCCCTGGATTGCCTGGGTGACGGGGCCGCGTTTGCCGTCGCCCACGGGCAGGCGGTCAACTGAGCGGACGGGGGTGATTTCGGCTGCGGTGCCGGTGAAGAAGATTTCATCGGCCAGATAGAGCATCTCGCGCGTCATGGCCTGCTCGCGCAGGTCGTAGCCGAGATCGCGGGCGATGGTGATGGCGGCGTCGCGGGTGATGCCACCGAGGATACTGCTGCCCAGAGGCGGGGTATAGATCACGCCCTTGTAGATGACAAAGATGTTTTCGCCGCTGCCTTCGCTTACCTGGCCGTTGATGTCGAGAGCGATGCCTTCGGTGAAGCCGTTATCCTTGGCTTCCATCACGATGTTCTGGCTGCTGACGTACTGGCCGCCGATCTTCGCCATTGGGCTGAGCATGTTGGAAGCCATGCGGCGCCAGCTGCTCACCTGAACATCGACCCCTTCTTCGATGGCCTCTGCGCCGAGATAGCGACCCCACGGGACGGATGCCAGGATGGACTCCACGGGGCAGCCGCGGCCGTCTACGCCCAGGCTTTCGTAGCCGCGGAAGACCAACGGCCGGATGTAGGCGCTGGTATGGTTGTTCTTGAGCAGGACGGCTTTGGCTACGTCCATCCACTCGTCGACGGTGAGGGGCGATGGAATGTGCGCCACCTTGCAGGAGTAGAGCAGACGCTCGAAGTGCTCCGGGCCGCGGAAGATCGCAGCTGCGTCGTCAATTTCGTAGGCGCGAATCCCCTCAAATGCGCTACTGCCGTAGTGCAGTGCATGGGTGAATACATGCACCGTTGCCTGCTCCCACGGGATGATCTCCCCGTTCATCCAGATATAGTCCGCTTGCATCTTCGCCATCGATGAACTCCTTCCTGCCAGGTGCGCGCCTGATTGGCGTACGGGAGCCAACCGGCTTCTTTATGTGGGCTGGGAGAGCAGGCGGCCTGCCTGCCATGCCAAATCAGGTTGCATTATACAGTGAGAGAATCTGATCGGCTAAGATTTGACCGCGGGGTGAAACGGATAAGGGAAGGCTTTTGGGGGTTAGCTGGTGGAAAGAGATTGTTGGTGAAGCAAACGCGAAGTCACCGCCACACTCGAGGCAGGTACTGAAAGTACTGTTTGGGAGTCCGCTCGGTGGGGAGGGCGACGACCTCGATGGAGACGGCGGTGGGGGGACCCCAGTTGCCGTCGGCGTCCTGGGCCTCAAGGAAGATGGTGTAGGCGCCGGGCTGGAGGCCGGTGGTGTCGAGCGACGCCGTCAAGGATTCGACGGTGGAATCGTACTCGCCGTCGAGGGGCTGCAGCGTCTGGAAGGTGGAGGCAAGCCAGGAGGGCGCGTCGATGGAAAAGCGGGCGGCGCTGATTGGCTGGGCGGGTTCGGTGTCGGAACCGGTGCCGGCGCTGCGGGTGTCGTCGGCGGTTGCGGTCAGTGTGACCTCCTTTCCTGGCAGCAGGCGCGGCGGGTCGGCGCTGGCAGCGGTCACGTCGGGTCCGGCCGGCAGTTGGTAGGGACGGCGGGCGGTTTTGGCGGCATAGACGAGAGAGTCGAGAATCTGGTCGGCTATGTAGGACTCGAAGTAGGGGCATGTCTGGAAGAAGGCGGTGCCGAGCTCATAGGTAAAGGCGGCGACGCCGAGGGTGCCGTAGGCGAAATCGGTGGTGCTGCCGTCGAAACGGTACATGCAGAGTTCGGGGTTACAGACCTTGTAGTCGGGGAAGTAGCCCAGTTTGCGGCCGAGGCGGCGCAGCTCATCGCGGTTTGGCGCCGGGGTTGCGGAGTGCTCCCAGGGGTAGAAAAGGAGGCGGCCGTAGGAGTGGAGCGAGATGAAGACGCCGTTTGTGTCCTCCGGCGCGGGGTCGTTGTAGCCTTCGCCGCGCTGATCGGCAAAGACGTCACGGAGATAGGCTTCGATTGCTTGGGTCTCAGGCTCGGAAGCGGGCTCGTCGCCGCGGTAGAAGCTGGAGCAGACATCGCCGGACGAACAGCCATTACAGTGGTTCCACAGGAAGCTACCGTTACGGTTGAGGTCGACACCGTGCTTGGGGAAATCACAGCCACTGGTACTGTTGGTGTTTTTGCGCCAGAGGTGTCCCTTTTCGACCCAGGTACGGCCATCGGGATTGGCCAGGGGGATGATGTGAATACGGTTGTAGTCGAGGAGCCATGTCAGGTCGGGGTCGGCGCCGTATTGGGAGAGCAGCAGTTCGGCGAAGAGGGTAGCGATTTCGGTGGTGGCCAGCTCGCGGGGGTGTTGGGCGGCGATGACGACCAGTTCGCCTTTTTCGACGTCGGTGGTCTGGGAGTTGGTGAGGACGAGGGCCTGAATGTCGGAGCCGGCCAGGCCAAAGGAGCGGATCTTGTACCAGCTGTTGCCGATGTCGGTCAGTTGGGCGAGGTCGGGGTGCTGTTCGGCGAGGGAGGCGAGGTCGGCGTGGGTTGCTTCGACTGTGCGATAGCAGGCGTAGCCGGGAATGCTGCGGCTGTCGGCCAGGGCCTGGAAGGCGCAGGGGTCGGGCAGGGAGGCGGTCAGGTCCGTATTCTGTGAGAATGGAAAGCCCTCCTGGGTCAGCCACTGTTGCTGCGCGGGCGACACGAGGGCGACAGCGGACTGTTGTTCCGGCTCGACGTGCCAGATGTCAACTTGCTCGAAGAGAGCATTGAGAGCGTGTGCGTCTGTGTAGTCGATACTGGCAACGATGTCCCCGGCGGATTCGTTTTGCAGGCAGGGATCGATGCGGGAGGAGGGGCTGACGCCAGCAGCGTCGAGCAGCAGATCGCGGGCAGGCTCGACGAAATTGTACTGTTGCAGTGCGAAGAAGAGCAGCGCGCCCAGCAGACAGAGCCCAGCGACCCAGCTCACGACCCGAACGAGTGCTCTCATAGCGCCCAAAGATCAGCGACGGCCACAGAGCAACAGGCAGTCCCTGCCACGTGCCGGTGCCGTTATGACTTTTCGACCAGCAGCTGGTCCACCGCTGCCGCCAGCTCAGAGAGAGTACTAACCTGCAGGATTGTGTCACAGAGGGGCAGGTAGTCGAGCATGTCGCTGTCGCCGGTGCCCCACAGCATGGGCATCTCGGGATTGAGCCAGAGGGTACGGCGGCTGCGACGGGCCATTTTTCTGAAGATATCGAGCCGGGGATCGTTGTAGTTGTTGCGGCCGTCACCGACGACGATGAGGGTGGTGCGGTGGTCGATGGTGTCGAGGTAGTCGTCGGCGA
>JAPPKT010000320.1 GCA_028819675.1 Caldilineaceae bacterium
CGAGGAGGTTGGGGCTGTCTTCTTCGTTGACGATGGCGATGACTAACTTCATGTTTTTGGTTTTGAGTTTTCAGTTTCTAGTTTTTGGATTCCGTTGACATCTTGGGTAGGGCGTCCAGGATTCAACAGGAACGGAAAGTCTGCAGGCGAGTTGGCGGTTGAAGGCGTTCCTTTGGGAGATGACTTGGGCGTTCTCCGACTTCCAAGGCAGCCCAGCGGAAGGACCAATCAAATCATATCCCATTTCGACCACATCTGTCTATCGGCAGATGTGGCCGGGTGCGGTCCCAGACTGGGGGGCGTGCCAGGGCACCCACAAGGGGTGCCCCTACCGGTATCTTTGGCGGGAAAGGCGATGTACCGGTTGGCGCGCTTGTGCCTCCTTTCCACATAGTTGCAGGTTCATCTGCCGTTGGCCTCATTCTCAAATTCGGAGAGAACGACTGAGTCCAGGCCTCTCTCCGTCATGATCTTGGGCGCGCCTTCCAGGGATACGTCGTAGAGGCCGGCGATCAGGCGAAGGGGGCCGGGCGGCAGCGTTGCGGGCAGTTGGAGGGCAGTGCTGCTGAATCCTTCTGCCGAATTCAGCTGCAGGATTGGGTCTGCCTGGGAAAGAATGCCGCCGGACTCGTTGAGCAGGTGGACGAATATTTTCTCCCCGCCGGTAAGAGTTGCTTGATCCCCTCTCCAGTCCATGTGCAGGACCAGAATGGCGCCGGCGGTCAGCGTTTGCGGGCTTAGTTGGGCTTTCACCAGTGTAACGCCGTTTTCGAACAGTGCGTCCAACTCTTGCCAGCGCTGCGGGTCGGGTCGGGCGTAGAGGTGCACGGGAAAGATGCCGACCTTCTCCTGCAGGACCTTTCGGAAGCCGGCGGCGAGTGCGTCGGGCGCGATGCCCGAAGCGTCCCAGTTGGGAGCGGGCGCGGCAGGTAGAATGACCCTGAATACGTTGCTGCGGATGAGGGAATCGACCACCTGCGCGGCACCGTCGGCGTCATGGGGCCTGGGGGGAATCATGAATCGTTGGACGTCGCCTTTGTAGTAGTAGGCGAGGGTGGGGTCGGGGAAGTTCTCGGCGATGCGTACATCTTGTGTGGGCATACCGAGGCTCCAGCGATCCAGCGTCCCGGCCAGGGCGCGCCACCCCAATGAACTGCCGCCAGAATAGTGGATGCGCAGGCTGTAGAGGTTGGCGGTAAGGACGAGGACAATCAGCGCGGCGGCGGAGATCCGGCCGAGCAAGATCCTTGCGAGAGGACTGGGGCGATGGGCTGCAGAATCTGGCCGGCTGCGTGCGCCCGTTTCACCGTCGACCCAGTAACGCCAGCGCCAGCTCAGGTGCGTGTCAACCCAGCAACTCATCCTGGTAGCGCTGACGGCTATCAGCAGCAGGAAAGGGGGCAGCGCGGCGACCAGATAGCGTTCGTCGAATATGGGACGCTGGCGTGCGCCGATCCAGGTGGCCAGGAGAGGGATGAACAGGTAGAAGAGAAGGAAAACGGTTGCGCTTGACTGGCCGGGCAGAGTCTGCTGTTGGTCTTCGGCGCCATTTGAATGGCTCTCGTCGGTCTGGCTCTCGGGGTCCTGGCCCCCTTCGGTCCCGCTGCTGTTTTCGGTGCTGTCTCTGTTGCGGAGGCCAAGGGCGAGTCCGGCGACGATGATGGCCCCGGCCAGCAGGCCGCCGGCGAATCGCCAGATCGGATGGGGGACCGCTTCGCTCAGGGCAAAGACACCGAGGGAGCGCCAAAGCATTGCTCCGAAGGCGGGGGAATCGCCGTTACCGCCGTAGCGGACAAGTGTGTGCCAGGCGCTGACAAACCAGGGAGCGCATAGGGCAATGGTCAACAGTTGGGCGAGGGTCCAGCGTGTCAGCAGCGCGCCAGCGCCGGAAGGCCAGTTTTCGAGGGACTGGCCGGCGCGGCGCATCCAGAGGTTGCGCAGCAGCAGGAAGAGGAGAAAGGCGTTGTGTGCCAGGATGACGAATGCGGCGTAGTAATGGACCTGGAGAGCGACGGCTGCGCAGAGGGCATAGGCTGCGGGAGCCGGCCAGAGCTTTGGCTGTCGGACAACGCGCAGGGCGAGGACTGTGGCGGCCGCGGTCAGCGCCAGGCTCAGCGAGTACATGCGGGCATCCTGGCTGTGCCAGATCGCGTAGGTGTTGGCGGCCAGGAGCAGGCTGGCTGTGAGGGCGGTCGGGGTGCCGAGGCGAAGCTGTTTGGCCAGGTGGAAGACCAGTGGGATGGCCAGCGTCCCGGCGAGGACGGGGATAAATCGCAAGGCGAACTCATGCGTTCCGGCGAGCTGGAGCCAGGCGTGCTGGAGGAAGTAGCTGCCGACGGGGTGGGGTTCTCGCATCTCCAACGTACGCGCCACGATCTCGGCAGGGGAGCTCAGGCTGAAGAAGAAGCCGAAGCTCTCATCGCCGCGAAGTTCGCGAAAGCCGAGGCGGAAGAGCCTTAGCAGAAAGCCGAGAAGGAGGACTGTCAGCAGGGCGCCGCGCTGGAGATGCTTGTTGGCCAGCGCGCGCTGGGCTGCGTGCTGACGATGCCGGCGGGCGAAGGGCGGCGCAGCGGGGCCTGCGAGCCCGGGAGAGGGTTGTGCCGGTTTGCGTTTGTGCCGGTCAAGCGAATCATGGGCGCGCTGCCAGGCGGTTCGGGCCGCGGCCAGTAGTTGAAGGCGAAGGGCAATGAACAGGCCGACCCAGCCTACTGCGCTGGCGGCCAGGCCCCAGACTGCGCTGCGGGGTCGATAGACGAGTTCGAGGGTGCCGGATCCGGCGGGTACGGGTATGGCAAGGAATGCCCGATGGGCGCGGGCCACCGGGAGAGAGTGTTCACCTTGCCAGCGGGCCTGCCAGCCGGGCAGCCACTTCTCGCTGAGGAAGAGGAGGCCGCGCTGTGCGCTCCGGATGTGGATTTGCAGATGCCCGGCGGCAACGCGTTCGACCAGCAGGTCGGCCTGGCCACCGTCGCCGAGGTTCATACGCCCATCCTGCCAGTTGTTTCCCAGCGCCTCGGCATGGGAGGGGGGGACCAGGAGCTCGTCACGGATGTTGAAGGCGGGGTCGGCCAGAAGGGCAAGGGCTTCGCTGTCGTCGACAGTGCGAGCGTTCTGGGTCCACCAGAGTCGAGGGGAGATCGACTCAAGCACGTGAAGGTAGGTGGTCGAGCTTTGCGGCCGGGGGAATTCGGCCAGCCGCTGGCTTGGGACGGGCAGCTCGTGCATCCAGGTGAGAACGGTGCCGGTTCCGGTCAGCTCCCACATGCGCTCGAGGGGGAAATCGGTGATGAAGGCGTTGTATTTGGCGTGGCGGAGGGGGCTTTTGCCGAGGACGTCCTCCCAGCCGAGGAGCAGGCCGCTGTTGCGCGAGACGCGATGCTCGTTGTAGACGCGTGGCGGGAGCGAGTTGGGGCGTTCGGCGAGAGAGTGTGAGGCATCGAGCACGGCCGCGGCCTCTGGGGGCACCAGGCCATCTCTTACCCGCGGGCCGAAGGAATGGTTGGTTGCGAAGTTGACGATGAATAGGTCGAGCAGGGCCAGGGGGATCAATAAGATGAGGCGCGGGCGGGCGACCGGCTGGTCGCGAGCGAGTCGCGGTCCGGTCAGGATGGCGAAGGTGAGGGCGATGAGCAGTGTCATGACGCTGGGCCAGAGGAGGTCCGAGTCGGCGATGCCGGCGCGGGCGGGAAGCTGCCGCCAGGTCCAGAACGGGGTCAGGGCGGCAGCGACGGCGGCGGCGAAACCATAGCAGAGCGTTCGCCTGCGGGGCGCGGACAGGGTGGGCAGAAGCGCCAAGCCGTAGCCGCTGAGGACGCTCAGGGAGAAGGCAACGAGAAATATGGCCCGCTCCTGGCCTCGAAAGAGCTCGCCGCCGGGCGTGAACCGATAGAAGAGGCTGTAGAGCGGCAGTCTGCTGCCATAGGAGAGGAGGAGGGCGGCAGCGCCGCAGATTACGAAGTAGAAGGCGGCGGCACGGGCGTGGGGCGCGGCGCCTAGCCAGGAGAAATTGGATGAGAACAGGGTGACGACGGCGACGAGGGTCAGGCCAAGCGCCGCCACGCCTACGTATTGCGGGGCGTAGACCGTGAAGAGGCCGGGAAGCAGATATTGGAGTGTATCTCTGAAGGCGAAGCCGCCGCCGGCCTGCTGGAAGGTGAGGGAGGCGCGAACGGAGTGTTGTACGAATTCATAGACCGGCCAGAGCTGGGCCAGCGTCAGGATGACCAGGACGGTGACATAGGCGGTTACCAAGCCGGCGTACAGGAGTGCTCTGGCAGAGAGGGCCTTATAGACGGCCCTGCCGGCCGTGCCATTTCCTCGATGCCTGTTCAGATCGCTGGCGAAGAGCATCAGCATCCAGCCGCCGACGGCGTAGGAGAGGAAGAGAAAGGTCTGGGGATGGCCGCCGAAGAAGGCGACGGCGTGCACGCCGGCCGCGGCCAGCCAGCGTTTCCATGGGGGGAATAGGCGGGAAAGGCCGGTAGCCGCGGGCGGTGCGTGGCCTCCAGCGGCGGTGTCTTCGGAGTTTCCCGTTCGCGCGCGGCCCGCCCCCGGCAGAAGGAGAAGGAGGATGGCGGGCAGCCAGACGGCGACGCGCAGGATGCCGATCTGCACCGGGACGTAGCCGGTGATGTAGCCGGAGAAGCCGAAGATTGCGCCGGCAGTGAATGCGGCCATTTTGCTGCCGGTCAGGCGGCGGACGAGCAGGTAAGTGAAGAGGCAGGCGAGAAAGATATGGAGGGCGGCCTCGACCTGCAGCCAGTAGAGCCTTCCCACGGGGCTGCGGTCGAAGCTTGTGAGGAGGAGCAGCGCGTTGCTGACAGGGTAGAACACGGCGGACTGGGCGTCGGCGAGGAAGGGGTGGCCGGAGAAGGTGTGCGGGTCCCAGAGGGGCAGCCGCAGGTCGAGGATGGCGGACTGTTGAAAGAGGCTGAAGGGCAGGAAGTGGCGGGTGAAGTCGCTGTCGGGGAAGGCGGTCAGGCCCAGCAGGTGGGGCGCGAAGAAGAGAAGGACGAAGGCGCCGTAGGCGAGGGCGACGGGAAAGGCCGGCGGCTGAAGCGGGCGCTTCATCTGTCTGTGGCAGGGGGGTGCAGGCGGGTGGGCGCGACAACGAGTTCAACCGCATTGGGGAGGGGGGGATGGAGGCGAGTCATTTACCGGTTCGTCAAGTAGACAATTCCGGCCAGTGCGCGGCCAAGTTGAGGCGCGTTTAGGTATAAGGGGTTGGACGAAGGCGCGGACAGGTCCCACAGGCGGACCAGGAGATGCGGAAACGGTGCTGATTTCACCTTCATCGGCTGGGCGCGGGGGCGGGGAGTTTGTGCTGGACTGCGCGGATGATGTCCTGATTGACTTCGTCGCGGGAGCGGCTGGCGTCGATGACGGTCCAGCGTTGGGGCTCCTGGGCGATGAGCTGGCGGTAGCCGGATTCGACGCGCTGGTAGAAGGAGAGCTCCTGGGCGTCGAGGCGGTTCCAGTCGCCG
>JAPPKT010000456.1 GCA_028819675.1 Caldilineaceae bacterium
TAACAGGTGCCTAATCGAAGGTGTCCAGCCAGACCACGTCCCGCCAGTCCCATCATGTCCCCTTACGTGCCGGTCTTGTGCCTGCCCTCGCACCCTCCCCAACTGACGGACTCCACCGTACGGCGAGGCCCAGAGCCTCCACTGCGTCTCGCCCAAAGACGAAGCAACTCCAGCCACCGCTGGCGCCGATAACCCGTCAGACCGTTCCCACCCCAAATCTGGGATGCACCCGAGTCACACAATGGCCCACGATGAACACCAAATGTGTAACGAATGTTTAGTGCGCAGCCGCGCGGGGGCCATCAGTGAAGAGCGCTTGGCTCCCGGAAATCGCTCACGCGAAAGACGTGAACGGGCCCCAATTGCTATTCCTTTGAATTGTCCGTTCTTGGTTCGAGTTATGTCTGCCAATGTCGCGTTATGTCTACAAAAGTCTGCAAATGTCGTGCCAAATTTGCTTTTTGTGGACGCTATTCCCGCGACGTTCCGAGCAGTTCCTCGCTGTCTCCGATTGACGCCGAAAGGGCAATGGGCGCGCAATTCACAGCTCCTCACCTGCTCTCCGACAACCTCAAGTTTTCTTCTGGCGAGTGAGGCGGCTTCTCATTTCGACTAACCCGACTGTCGACCAGGTGCGTCCACAAGGTTGGCTTCATGACTCAGGCAGCCGGCGCAGGCTCCTTCCCAATGTGATCGGATCGCCTAGGTCAGTCTGGGTCCGAAAAAGCGCCGGAAAGCGGACTTCGGCCTTGGTCTGAGTCGAGCCAGGTCGGGTCTTGGCGTGATCGGGAGGGTTTGGGAGGGTCCGAGAGCGTTGAGGAGGGCAAATCCTTCTTTTTTTTGAGTCGTGTGCCTTTAGCTTTGCAGGCACTTACGGCAGACTTTGTCGGACGGTTGGCCGCCGGGAAATCTGCAACTCAAGTGTGGCTTTGGCGGCCACAGCACATCCAGTTATTCTTTGGGCGAAACTGAGAGCTTCACGACCCATCATAACATACTTTTCTGGCAGAATTCTCGAATTTGGTCACGAACTATGTAAGTGATTCCATAGCAGTTGTAGTGCCGAGGTTCGGCAGCGTTTCAAGCTGGGTGCCGGCAACCAGTTTCATGCGCTTGCATGGCTCGCGAAGAGGGTCGACCTCTGGCGAGCCCAGTATTTCTGAGCTGCCTTGTGAGATCCAGTTCCAAATCGATGCGACCTTGCTCCGGAAGATGGCACTGGGTAGCAGCAACCTACAGCTTTCACATACGTATTCTGTTGTGTAAGGCAAAATATCGCCGAAATTAATCGCTAGTTCTTCGTACGGACCGGTGGCGATGCAGGTGGCTTGCTGGAGCCAGGTAAGAGACAGGTATCCGGCAAGGCAGCTCGAGAGGGGAGCATGCCAGTAGCATCCTTCCTTTTGCCTCACTTGGATAGTCCCTACAAGGTGACTGAGAGACTCATCGCTCTTTTCTCTTGGTGATTTAGACAAGGTTAGCACGCCTGCGGCTGATACAATTAGAGTCCAGGCGAGCTGCATAGGTTCTTCGACAAGAAAGTATGATGGAGTGAAGTAGGCAACGCGGTGGGCCAGAGGGAATCCTTCCGCGGACCGGGACTCTTCTGCCGTGGATTGCAGATAGTGGCCAATGAAACGTCAGGTTTATGGCTGAGATGACTGCGAAACGCGAGACTGGACTTCCCACTTGAAGTGTGAACTTTGTGCATGGTAATTGCTATGACTGATGCGGTGCTGTCGGCTCAAGGTCTGTGCAAGCGGTATGGCGCCCACGTGGCTGTCGATGAGCTGTCTTTTGAGGTACTGCAGGGGGAGATCTTCGGTCTGCTCGGGCCCAACGGCGCGGGGAAGACGAGTACAATCCGTATTCTGATGGATATCTTCAAGGCAGACTCCGGCGAAGTAGCGCTGCTGGGAGGGATGCCGGGTGAGAATCGCGAGCGGGTCGGCTATCTGCCTGAGGAACGGGGGCTGTACAGGGACCAGAGGGTGCTGGAGGTGCTGGTCTATCTGGGCCGCCTCAAGGGCGTTGACGGCGCGAGGGCGAAGCGGAGGGCGCTGGAGTTGCTTGAGAGAGTCGAACTGGAGGAGTGGAGCGGCAACCGGGTCAAGGAATTGAGCAGAGGGATGCAGCAGAAGATACAGTTCATTGCGTGTCTGATTCACGACCCGGAACTGCTGATACTGGACGAGCCATTTCAAGGCCTGGACCCTGTCAACGTTGAAATGATCAAAGGCCTTATGCGTTCGCTGGTGGATGAGGGAAAGACAATCGTACTGAGCGCGCACCAGATGAACCTGGTGGAAGAGTTGTGTGACAGGATCCTGCTCATTGACGAGGGAAAGGCGCTGCTCTATGGTTCGCTGAATGAGATAAAGCGCGACTTTGCGCCGAACTCGGTGCGAGTGCGGGCGGCGGACCTGCCTTCTGACCTTCCCGGCGTGGCAGGGCGCGAACAACAGGGAGATGTCAGCCTGTTGACACTGGATGGGATCGGGGCACAGGCGCTTCTGGCGGAGCTTGTGGCGCGGGAGGTTGAGGTGGAGAGTTTCGAGCGAGCCGCAGTACCTCTCAACGACATCTTCGTCGCGATGGTCCAGGGAAAGGCCCGTTCGGAGTAGGCGCAGCAGTGGTCCAGAGGAGTGATGAAGAGAGTACTCATTATAGCGCGACATGAATATTGGGTGAATGTTCGGCGGCCCGACTTTATCATCTTTACATCGCTCGTCCCGCTGCTGGGTATCGTCGCGCTTGTCGTGAGCTTATTCTTCGGACGGCAAGCTGGGGGCGCCATCGTTCGCATGTTTGACAGCGGCTCGGACGTCACGGCAGTAGTCGATCAATCGGGAGGGTTTACTCCAATCTTGCCTCGCTTTGAAGAAGAATTCGTCCCTTACGGCGACGAAGGGGAAGCCCGGACAGCCCTGGAAAACGATGAGGTGCAGAGGATTGTAGTCGTGCCTCACCCTTACCCCCAGGTAGGGGATGTGCAGGTTGTTACGGAGGGGAGCAGGTTTTCCGGTTCCGGGACGAGTGGGCTGCGTTCTTTTTTCATTGCTCATCTAATCAAGGAGATCGGGGACGAGACGCTGCAGGCGCGACTGATAGATCCATATGATGCGCAGGTCGAGTATGTCGGAGAACAAGGACGGGCTTCCGGCGGCGTGGCAGGCGAAGTCTTATCATTTCTCGTTCCGTTCCTGTTCGGCATGCTGCTGGCCGTCACGATCTTCGTTTCATCCGGTTACCTCGTGCGCAGTGTGGCCGAGGAGAAGTCGAGCAGGGTGATCGAAATCGTTCTCTCTTCGGTAACACCCCAGCAACTACTGGCTGGAAAGGTTCTTGGGTTGGGTGCGCTCGGACTGACGCAGATTCTCGTTTGGATTGCGTCAGCAGCCGGACTGAGCGGCGGACTGGTCGTGTTGGCGGGCATCATGCTTCCGCTGCTTATGCGGGTGGAGGTGTTCGGGTTGGCACTGTTGTATTACATTTTGGGTTTCGGCATCTACGCCGTGTTGATTGGAGCGATTGGCACGCTGGGATCCAGTTTTCAGGAGAGTCAGCAGATCACGGGAATCTTCATCTTCATCGCGGCGATTCCGATGATGTTGACTGGCGTGATCATGACGAATCCCGATGCGATGGTTGTGCGTGTCCTCTCCTGGTTTCCTCTTACGGCGCCGACAACGATGATGTTGAGGCTGCCTCTTGCTGAGGTGCCCTGGACCGATATTGCGGGGAGCATAGCCCTGCTGGTCGTAACGATTCCGCTGGTTGTTTGGCTAGGGGCGAAGGTGTTCCGGCTGGGGATGTTGATGTACGGCAAACGTCCAGGGGTCCTGGAGATTGTGCGCCTTTTGAGGCATGCTTAGAGCCCTTCAGGCTTCAGCGGCCCCCTTTTTCAGAGCGGTGACGAGGGTATCCATGTGGGCGGGCGTGTTGTAAGCCTGGACCGAGATGCGTACACCCGGCTGACCGCCGTGCTGACCGACGGGCACGATGATGCGGTCTTCCTCCCAGAGCCGCTGATAGTTTTCGACCTTGCCGCGAAGCAGAACGACCCGCATCTGCGCCCACATGGACGGAGGACTGATTGGGGGAAGGCCGGACATTTCCAGTATGCGCTGTTCAGTCTCCTGCAGGAGACTGTGGCAGGCCCGCCGTACCTCAGTCCAATCGTTCTGCTGCTGGAAGTCGATGGCCGCGGGCACGCTAAGATAGGCAGCGGGGTCGATTGTCCCCACTGACGTGAAGTAGTCCTGGAACAGGGAGTTTCCGGGCACGTCTCTGTCCCATCCGTGGCTGACGACCAGGGGTTCGAGAAGGTGTTGGCATTCTGGCCGTGCGTAGAGGAAGCCTGCACCGCGCGCGCTGCTAAGCCATTTGTGGCAGTTGCCGCCGTAGAAATCCGCACCGATTTTTTCCATGTCCAAATCAATTTGACCGGGTGCGTGGGCACCGTCCACGACGGAAATGATTCCCGCCTCTTTGGCGCGGCGGCAGATCTCTGCCACGGGCAGAATCAGCGCGCTGGGGGAGGTGATGTGGCTTAGTGAGATCACCTTGGTGTGTTCGTCAACGCCGGACCAGATCTGCTCGACAACTTCGCCGGGCTCAGCGACCGGGACGGCGACCGGCTGATTGACAAGCCGGGCCCCGTTTTTTTCGCAGTTGAATCGCCAGGCGCGGTCTATCGCGCCATATTCGTGGTCAGTTGTCAGGACTACGTCGCCATCATGCAGATCCAGGGAGCGTGCGACGATGTTGAGAGCATAGGTCACGTTGGGAACGAAGGTCAGATCGTCGGCGGCGGCATTAATGTATGCACCCAGTCTCTCTCTCGCCAGTGCAAGGAGATCAGGCAGGCGTCTTCCCAGAAAGATAACAGGGTTTGATTCCAGCTCTCTCTGCCAATGCTGATAGCTCTCGAATACAGGTTTGGGCACGGCGCCGAAGCTGCCATGGTTGAGATAGACGACTTCCGGGTCGAGCAGATATTGGTCTGCGAGATCGGGGAGAGGCAAAGAGAGCGTCATTGATGTACTACCCTATCAATTCAGATTGGCCAGCGCGGCCTTCAGCTTCTCGGCATAGGGGCGACGCTGTGATTGCGTTGTCAGGAATCTCTCGGCAGAGCGAGTGTACAGTTCGTCGCCGGTGTAGCGGGGAAAGACGTGCTGGTGAAAGTGCCACACTTCTTGGTAGCCGGCGGGTTCGTTGTGCTGGCGTGTTGAGACGCCTTCGCAATCATATGCGGTCTTCAATGCCAGCGCAATGCGGCGGCTGGCCTGGAAAATCTCGGCTCCGTATTCATCCGGCAGATCATATATGTTCTCGTAGTGATCCCACGGGATGATAATGACGTGGCCCGGATTGCGGGGCCACCAGTGGGAAGATATGAAGCCGACTACCAGATTGGTGCGCAGTACTACGTCGGAGGCGACAGTGTATACGGATTCGTGCTCCTGTCC
>JAPPKT010000156.1 GCA_028819675.1 Caldilineaceae bacterium
GTCGAAGTCGAAGACACCATCTACGGCGAAATCGAAACCAAGACGCAGACCGGCTACATCTCCGGCACCCTGCAGGACCTGGTCTACGGCCATCACCGCTGGATCTTCATCAACTTCCTCAAAGGCATCTATCTCGAAATCGACGACCTGCTGGCCTCTGCTCCCCCGGACGACTTTGACGACTTCTACCCCAGCGTCCTCGAAGGCAACCAGTGGGAAGGCAAAAACTTCAGCCTGCCCGACGTCGTCCACCCCGGCGGCAACATCGCTGTCAACTACAACAAGACGATGCTGGAAGAAAAGGGCCTGCCCGAGCCGCAACTCGGTTGGACCATCGCCGACTGGACCGAACTGGCGCGTGCCGCAGCCGACCCCGATGCCGGCGTCTTCGGCATCGGCTTCGACAGCATGATCGCCATGCACTACTACAGCAACGTATCCCGCTCCTTCGGCGCCCCCGACTCCAACGATTCCTGGATCATGGATCTTGAGGGCCGCACGATGTCCTACAACAACGATCTCCATGCCGAGATCGCCGAATGGTACGTGGGTCTCCTCGACGAAAAGGTCGCCTCCCGCGACGCCGATCGCGAAGGTGTCGAGCCCAACCTCTTCGTGGCCGGTCTGGAAGCAACGCACGCCAGCACCGTTGGCATCCTCACCAACAACCAGGCGCGCGTCGGCGACCGCTTCGAAGTCGGGTCCGTGCCGCTGCCCGTCGGCTCCGAAGGGCGCCAGGGCACCTGCTTCTCCGGCAACCACTGGATGATCAACTCCGATTCCGCTCACGTCGACGAGGCGTGGGAGCTCGTCAAAGCCTACACCTCATACGACGCCGGCGTCTTCCAGGTTCTGGAGGCCAAGCGGCAGACCAATGGCCGCAAGTCCGTATGGACCGATCCGCAGGTCAACGAAGTCAACTTCATGTACGGCTTCACCGACCAGCTGATCACCGACGGCGTCGAGCCCTATCCGATGCCTTGGAACACACGCTTCACCGAGGCCAACAACATTTTCCGCTCCGAACTCAATCTGATCTGGGAGGGCGAGGTCACCTTCGCCGAACACGCACCTGAGATCGACCGCAAGACGCAGGCCGTGCTCGACGAACCGCGCCCGTCCTGATCGGCAAGAAATATGACCGGTGATCCGATTGCCCGCGGGCCGTCGGACCACCGGTCCCCTGTAGCTTCCTTTTAGGAGGAAATCATGGCTTTCACTCTCGAAATCGGCGAAAAGGCGCTCGACTTTAAGCTCATTGCCACCGACGGCGAGGTCTATACGCTCGGCTGCTTTGACGACGCCGAGACGCTCGTCGTCTTCTTCACCTGCAACCACTGTCCCTACGTGATCGGCTCCGACGAAGCCACGCGCGCCACCGCCGACAGGTTCGCCTCCAAAGGCGTCAAGTTCGTCGGTATCAACTCCAACAGCGTCCATGTAAACGCCGAAGACGACTTCCGCCACATGGTCGAACGCATGGCCGAGCACAAGTTCCCCTGGGTCTACCTGCGCGACGAAACGCAGGAAGTCGCCAAAGACTACGGCGCCCTGCGCACGCCCCACTTCTACGTTTTCAACAAGGACCGCGAACTGGTCTACACCGGCCGCGGCGTCGACAGCCCGCGTGACGCCACCCAGGCCACCGTCTTCGACCTCGACCGCGCCCTGGAGGAGCACACTTCAGGCCAGCCCGTCAGCACCACGCTGACCAACCCGATCGGCTGCAACGTCAAATGGGCCGGCGAAGATGCCCACTGGATGCCCGCCGACGCCTGCGACCTCGTCCTGCCGCAGCCGGCTTAGAGCTGTACCCGAACTCTCTTACTCGCGGCGCGTATCGTTCAACGCGATACGCGCCGCATCTGTCCCTACAGTTGCCCTCCCATCACCAGGAAAGAGGTGGTACGCTCATGCCCTCCTACGAAGAACTGGACATCACTCCGATGATCAATGCCAACGCCACCCTCACCAGGCTTGGCGGCTCCATCATGCCGCCCGAAGTTCTGGAAGCGATGATGGCAGCGGCCAAATCCTTCGTTGAACTGCCGGAGCTGCAGCGCCGCGTCGGCAATCGTATCGCTCTCCTCACCCAGAACGAGGCCTGCTACGTCAGTTCCGGCGCCGCCGGCGGCATCGTCGTCGCCATAGCTGCCTGTGTCACCGGCAACGAAAAATGGGCGATTGAACAACTGCCGGACCTGACCGGTCTCAAGAACGAGGTCATCGTCCACAAGTCTCAGCGCAACGGCTACGATCACGCCGTCCGCCAGGTCGGCGTCAAGTTGATTGAGATCGGCTGGCCCGGCCAGGCCGAACTCTGGCAGCTGGAGAGAGCGATCAACGAAAAGACTGCCGCGGTGATCTGGTTTGAGGGCGCTTTGGGGTCGCCTGGCGACATTCCTCTGGAAAAAGTGATCGACACCGCCCACGCACACGGCGTGCCCGTCCTCGTCGACGCCGCCGCCCAGCTCCCGCCCGTCGAAAACCTGTGGAAGTTCACCCAGATGGGCGCCGACGCCGCCATCTTCAGCGGCGGCAAAGACCTGCGCGGCCCTCAGTCCTCCGGCCTCGTGCTCGGCAAGCAGTGGCTCGTCGACGCCTGCGCTCTCAACGGCAACCCCAACCACAGCATCGGCCGCCCCATGAAGGTCGGCAAGGAAGAAATGTTGGGCCTGCTCGCCGCCGTCGAGCGCTACCTGTCCCTCGATCACGAAGCGCGCACCTCGCAGATGGAAGAGATAGTGGCCGGATGGTGCAGTGAGCTCAACCGGCTGGACGGTGTGACTGCCACCCGGTCATTCCCCAGCGAGGCGAACCAACCGATGCCGCGCACGCGCGTCCAGATCGACGCCTCCGTTGTGGGCCGAACACATAGCGAGATCCTCCAGGGCATGCGCGAAGGGACGCCGTCAGTAGACGCAGCCTCCGGACCGGACGAAACCATCATGCTGAATCCGCAAACGCTGGAGGAAGGCGAAGAAGAGATAGTCCTGGCCCGACTCGTGGAGGAGATTACGCGTTGAGAAAATCAGGCGAAAATATCGTCGCAAACCTGGCTTCCTGTCCGTAGAATGAACTATGCTAAGTGCATCAACAATAGGCCGTATTTGCAGCATCAGAATCTGCCCAAACAGAAAGAGCCACTGTTCGGTCTGACGATCGGAAAAGTGTACAAAGTCATCTCCGACCCTGTCGCCGAACAGCATGGCATGACCCGGATCATCGACGAGAGCTTCGGCGAACCTGGAAGCGAAGATGGATATCTTTATCCATCTGATTACTTTGAACCCTTTCTTTCGGATGAACACCTGTGTCGTACTTCGCTGACCATCTATTTGGATGAATACGTAAAAGGCGTACTTCACGCTGAAGCTGTCGCGTCCAACAAATCAGTCTCTGCTCTAATGCGCGATTGGGTGGAAGAGCGGCTGGATCTGCCTTATTCTGTGTAAATCGAATTAGACCGGGAAATAGGCAAGCCCATCGGTCATCCATTAGAATTTCGGTCTCAAGTTGCTGAAGTGATTCGTCGAGCTCACCTCGGCCACGTTCACACAATTGTCAAGCAGCTGGGAATACTTCACTTCCCATTCTCACCCTGACAGAATGTGAGTTACTCATGAAACAAAATGACGGCAACGAAGAAGGGAACGAGCCAAAAGACTTTTCTTCTGACAACAACCAGGGTCCGGCCGGTGCTCGCCTGATTGCGTTCTTAGAAGAAATGCACGCAACAATGCCTGACGTGCCGGAAGAGGACGCCCAAAAAGATATTGAAGAAGCAATCGCGGCCATCAGAAATCAACCCAAATCTTGACGAAACGATCATGTAGGAAAGATCCGCCCGAGCAGCCTGCCTTCGCATAGTCCATCGTGCAATAGATGCCACCGCCTGGAACAGCACCACAACTTTTCCCCACCCATATGCCCGACTTTGCCCGCAAATTGAACAGTTCAGCTTAAGGGGATCAACGCGCATCATGTTAAAATCCCCTAAACTCGACCCACCCCACGCGCCCCAACCGGAACCACCCCACAGGAGCACCCAATGACCGCCACCGCCAAAATCACCGACGTCGAACGCATCCTCCTCGTCATCCCCATGGTCGACCGCGTCCGTCGCGAAATGGAACGCGCCAACATCCACCGCTGGTCCGAATCCGAAGTCATCCGCCTCACCCTCGACGACGGCACCGTCGCCTACGGCGAAACCATCCAGAACTACACCTGGGGACGCGTCGACGACACCGACCGCGTCATCGGCCGCTCTCCCTTCGACCTTATGTGGGATGACTCCCTCGGCGCTGGCTTGCAGATGGCCCTCTTCGACGCCGCCGGCAAAATCGCCGGCGTACCCGTCTACCGCCTCCTGGGACCCAAAGTACGCGACTGGTGCCCCGTCTCCTTCTGGGACCATGACATGGGCCCCGCTGCCTACGAGCAGGAGGCCCGCGTCGCCGTCGAGCTCGGCTTCACCTCCATCAAGATCAAGACTCGCCCCTGGCACGATGTCTACGCCACCGTCCAGCGCATCAGCGACGCCACGCCCGACTGGTTCCACATCGACTGCGATTGGAACGACTTCCTGCTCGACGTGTCCACCGCCGTGCCCGTCCTCCGTGAGCTCGAGAACGACTTCCCCAAAATCGCAATCTGGGAAGGCCCGATGCAGGCCAACGACGTCGCCGGCAACCGCCTCCTGCGCGAAAAAGTGCGCACCCCCATCGCCCACCACTACGGCGGCGTCCCCGGCTCCGTCGCCATCCAGCAGGGCTACTGCGACGGCTTCGTCATCGCCGGCGGCGTCACCAACGTTCTGCGTTCCGGCATCTCCGCCGCCACCGCCAACATGCCCTTCTTCATCCAGATGGTCGGCACCGGCCTTACCACCACCATGGCCCTCCATCTGGGCGCTGTGCTAAGCCACGCCCAGTGGCCCGCCATCAACTGCCACGAGCTCTACCAGCACAACCTGCTCGACCAGCGCATCCCCGTCGTGGGCGGCTACGCCCAAACGCCCGAAGGCCCCGGCCTCGGCATAACCATCGACGAGACCGCACTCGACACCTATCGCGTCGACGTCGCCGACTTCAGCCTCCCCCGCCGCCTCGTCCGCTACAGCCGCGCCAACGGCGTGCGCGTCTACTTCGCCGACACAAGCTTCAGTCAAGGCTCCAGCATGTGGAACTACTGGCGCACCGCCAACCAACCCATCTACGAGCGCGGCGTCGCCACCGCCTACCTCGACGACGACGGCAGCCCCGACTTCGACGACCTCTATCGCCGCACCAAAGAGGCGCCGGTGCTGTCGCCGGCCACCTGAAATTCACGAATATCAAATTTCCCATCTGTCCACTCAATAACCGCGCCGCACTAATCCGCGCGGGGCACAACCCACAGGAGTCAAAAGTGTCTTATCTCGCAAAACTGAAAGAAATGGGCTACGAACTCGAGAAGATCGACC
>JAPPKT010000516.1 GCA_028819675.1 Caldilineaceae bacterium
CCTGGGGGGTGGGGTGGGGGGGGTGGGGGGGGGGGGGGGGGGGCGGGCGCCCCCCCCCCCCCAAAAGGGCCGGCCCAAATCGCCCCCACCGCCCAGAAGAGCGAGGAGAGAGTGAAGAGGAGGGAGGAGAGAGAACTGCCGTTTCCTCTGCCTCAGGGTTGATCGCGAGATGGTTGGGGCTCCGCAGCGACCTGAGGCATGGAGATGATCGCCCCCATTTTGGGATGCGCCCCTCCGAACTGTCTCTCCGCAAGGGGCGACGCACTTCAAAACTGCACACAACGCCCCGCCCGGCACGGTCCACACCGGTCGATTACAAACATTTCGTAACCGAAAATTCCAAAAAGGTATTGAAATTAGTCAATCCGCGTGCTATACTATACGAATGCGCGCGGGGCGCATGCTTTCTTACCGTTTTTCGAATCCAGGTTCTGTGAATGTTTCACATGAAACATTCACCACTTCGTGTCCGTCTCTGTATTAGGACTCCGCATTTGGACCCTGCATCGGGATGCGCCAGGAGGAAAGCCTAACCTGCGCATCTGTTACCGTACTCGATTCCGGAACGCCGTGGAGCGGCCCGCATGTCGGCAAAAAATATGGCTGCAGCGAACTGCACAGCAATCAAAAAGCCGAATAACCAGGCAGACACCACCGCGCCAGCCGGTATCCCCGTCATCGACTATGAAGGCAGCGGCTACCGCAAGGACTTCTGGGAAGGCCAGGGACGCGAGTACGAAGACGCCGTCGAACGCATCGCCCTGAAACGCCTTCTGCCACCGCAAGGCAAACGGATCGCCGAAATCGGCGCCGGCTTCGGCCGCCTCGCCGATCTCTACCTCGGCTACGATCAGATTGTGCTCTTTGACTACAGCCGCACGATGCTGGCCGACGCCGTACGCAAATGGGGGCACGACCCGCGCTTTGTCTTCGTCGCCGGCAATCTCTACCAGATGCCACTCGCACCCGGCACGCTTGACACGCTCGTCATGGTGCGCGTGATGCACCATCTGGCCGACGTGCCGGCTGCCCTGGCCCAGCTGCAGCCGCTCCTGCATCAACGCAGCACGGCCGTGCTCGAATATGCCAATAAGCGCAACCTCAAGGCGGTCCTGCGCTGGCTCACACGCCAACAGCACTGGTCGCCCTTTGACCCGGAGCCGCTCGAATTCGTCGCCATGAACTTCGACTTTCATCCCGGCTGGATGGCCGCAAAAATGAAGAACGCCGGCCTGCGCGTGGATGAACGATTCGGCGCTTCCCATTTCCGCCTGCCGGCACTCAAGAATAACCTGCCGGCCCGCCTGCTCGCTCGTCTGGACAGCCGTCTTTTTCACATCGGCGGCAAATTCCCCCTTGCGCCCAGCATCTTCGTGCGCACGGCTGCACCAGCCGCAGCAGAACGGCCGCAACCTGAAGCCCGTCCGGGCGAATCCGGCCCGGCAAACCTGTTCCGTTGCCCGTCCTGCACAGCCCAGCCATTGGCTGCCGTCGGCCCGACACACCTTCAGTGTCCGTCCTGCGCCCGCCAATATCGGCAAACGGACCGCATCTGGGACTTCAAACTCCCGGTGTGACCCTTTCGCACGCAGTTGCCCAGGGGTCGCGTGAAAGGTACCCCCACACGATCTACCCCGATCGTACCCGGGCCATTTGAGATGGGCTCTACGGAAGAGTTACATCTCTCTATGGTAAGTTGACCTTCATCTGAACATTGCTACGCGCCAACGACGACGCCTGACCGGCTCTTGTCCGGTCAGCCGCGAAATGCGTTTACGAATTTACGAAAAGAGGTGACGATGGCTGAAGAAATGCTTCTCACAAAGGAACTGACGCAGGAGCGCAACGGGGATTCCAATTCACCCTTGCCCAAAAATGGCACGGCGCAAACCGACCTGCAGTTTTCCAGTCCGCAGGAGACCCTCGCCCATCTGCTCAAACTCGGCCGCGAAAAAGGCTTCGTCAGCTACGATGAAGTGCTGCAAGTCATGCCCGAAGCCGAAAACGACGTTGAGCAACTGGATGATATCTTCGCATCTCTGCTGGATCAAGGCATTTCTGTCGGGCAGGCCAAAGAGGAAGTTCCTAGCGAAGAGAAGAAAGATCCAGCCGAATCCGCAGAAGAAGACGAATTCGACCTGAGCCAGATCGAGATCGACGACTCCATCAGCCTCTATCTCAAAGAGATCGGCCGCGTTCCTTTGCTGACCGCCGCCGAAGAGGTCGACCTTGCCAAACGCATGGAGGCCGGTCGCGATTCCCGCCACCGCCTCAACCAGGAACACGTCGAATGGGAGGAGCGCGAACACCTGCTCTGGCTGGTACGCGACGGACGCTCCGCACAGGAGCACCTGATCAAGGCCAACAGCCGCCTCGTCGTCAGCGTCGCCAAAAAGTATGTCGGCCGCGGCGTCCCCTTCCTCGACCTGATCCAGGAAGGCAATATCGGTCTCATACGCGCCGTCAAGAAGTTTGATTACTGCCGGGGCTATAAGTTCAGTACCTATGCCACCTGGTGGATCCGGCAGGCTGTCACTCGCGCCATCGCCGACCAGGGGCGCACCATCCGAGTGCCGGTGCATATGTACGAGCAGATCAACCGCCTGACCCGCACCAGCCGCCAGCTCGTGCAGGAGTTGGGCCGCGACCCGACCACCGAAGAGATCGCTGAGGAGTTGGGCGTCACCCCGCGCAAGGTCGAGCACATCATGCGCGTCAGCCAGCGGCCTCTCAGTCTCGAAATGCCGGTCGGCGAGGAAGAAGACAGCTACCTCGGCGACTTCATCGAGGACGAGGACGCAGACAGCCCGCAGGACTCCGCCGGCCGTCAGATCCTGCGCGAGGTGATCGACGAGATCTTCCAGAGCCTGACCCCCCGCGAGGTGCGCATCCTCCAGCTCCGCTTCGGACTGGTCGACGGCTACAACTATACGCTCGAAGAGGTCGGCAGAAAGTTCGGCGTCACCCGCGAACGCATCCGCCAGATCGAGGCCCAGGCCCTCAGCCGCCTGCGCCACCCCAGCCGCAGCCGCCGCCTCCGCGATTATCTCTAGCACCGAGGAGTGAGAAACGAGGGGAAGTCTCTCACATCTCACTCCTCGCGTCCCTCTTCAGCCTCCCAGCCTCGAAAACTCTCTGACGACAATAGCGCGCCGGCCTCCACAGGCGGCCGGCGCGCCGATAGACAGTACTGTTCGTAGAATGCAAGTGGAGCCAACTTTCTGTCTATGTCCAACCACTGGTCACCGCAGTGAAAGGATTGAACAATGAAGGCCAAACTCTGGATAATAATGCTGGGCGTTGCGTTTGTGATGGCCGCCTGCGGACGACAGAAAGCGGCTGATCTTGGTATTACGCCAGTGCCTACGTGGACATCGACTCCACAGGCTATAGAGGTTGTAGATGCATCTCATTCTGCACAACTGACGGCTGAGGGGATTGTAGACGCGTATCTGGAGTACCTTAATGACGAGGTTCCGGACGCAGACGCGTTCTTCAATGAGATTTATCGCTCATTCAATCTTGCAGGTTCGGAATACAAGAGATTCATTGATCAGCTAGACGTAAGGTCAGAGGACGATTGGGAAACCGAGCCTGTAACGGCCATGTTGTTTGTACTTACGTCTGTCTGTGACGTCAGTCTTTCTGACTTCAGAAAGACGATTGATAAAGTTACCGAGTTTGACGATACTCACAGCGAAGCAGTAATTGTGGGAGGCGCGCTGGCTGTCAGTCTCATCTCTGATACCGTTGTTTTTGCACTTGACGAGAGCAAAGGATCTGATGATCTGGGCACAAACTGCTCCGTTTTTACATCCGCTTCTGAACTACTGAATGCAACTGAAGAAATCCAGGAGATGCAGACCCCAGTACCAATTGCAGTGCCAACAGCAACACCAATGGTCCACCGATTCCGTCCTGGTGACACAGCGCGTGTGGGAGATTGGGAAGTGTCGATTGCGGGCTTTGTCGATGCAAGCTCAGATGTCAGGTCTCGTGGATATGATCCTGAAAAAGGGACGCGGCAGATTTTTCTGCAAGGCGTGCGTGTTAAATACATAGGGGAATCAACAGGTAACTGGGATTGGGATTTGTCTTTGACATTTCGGACCGACCAAAGAATGATTCCTCGAACGAATTACATTGACTATCCTGGCGAATTGCCGGACGATATACTAGTGCCCAATGGTTCTGACGAAGGCGTCATCTGTTGTTTTGACATTCCTGAAGATGAGGAACTGGTTGCATTACGCGTTGAAGAAAGTTGGGGTGAGGATGTAGTTTGGTTCGATTTAAGGTAGGAAAACATAACGTCATACCGAACGGGCATTGGACTGAGACACTGATTATCCCATAAGGAGAAATTATATGCGAAAGGGAGGGGGAATCGTTGCCCTGATTGCCGGAATCTTTGCTGTAGGAGCTGCCTTTATCACTCTATTTGTTGGTGGTATAGGAGAAGCTTTTGGTGCCGATGAAGCAGACGTCGTCACCAACTTGGGATGGGGAGGAGTGATTTGTTCCTTTCTGACCATCGTTCTAGGAGCCATAGCCATTGGAACACGAACGCGAATTGTAGGAATTCTGTTATGTTTGACAGCAATAGGAGGAGCCATTGGAGGAGGCGCTCTAGTTGCGATTTTCATGGCCTTGGCTTTGATTGGCGGCCTCTTTGTCACAATAGATGGAGGTCGAAGAAAGCAAGCTGTAGAGCAATCTGAATAGAGAATAAGTGTGCATTCCCCGTGAGGTACGTTAGATTTGAGAGCAAACGGGCCAGCGTGACTATAAGAAGAGAAGAGTGAAAAACTGAGGCAAGTCAAGGATGTTATGTCATTTCACTCTCCTCACCCTCACCTCACATCCCCTTCCCCGCCGATAACGCCCCGCTCCAGCCGGTCGAACAGCTTCGTAATATTCTGCTCCGCCACCTCCTCCAACGACAGGTCCAGCTCCGTACAGATCTGCGTCAGATACCAGAGCACGTCACCCAATTCGTCCTTCAACGCCGCCCGGTCGTCCTCCGCAATGACACCCTCCTTGTCGCGAAAAATCTTCTTGATCTTGCCCGCCACCTCACCCGCCTCATTCACAAGCCCCAGCGTCGGATACACGATCGCATGATCGGTGTGAATTAGGCTCCACGTCTTGCGAGACTCCGTCTGATACTTCCTGAAACTGATCGTCGCCATGCCTCTCTCTTTCCTCTCTCCTCGTCACTCTCTCCTCAAACTTTAGCGCCTGCTATCCACTGGTGTTCACTAAAAACTAAAAAATGAAAACGTAACTACTAAGCCTATGTAACGAGAAAGAGCTAATGTGTGATTGCTCTTGGATG
>JAPPKT010000102.1 GCA_028819675.1 Caldilineaceae bacterium
GCGGCGCCGGCGGCACCGGCGAAGGCCTCGGCCTCGGCGCCGGAATCGGCCTCGGTGCCGGCATGGCCGGCATGATCACCAACGCCATGAACGCCTCCCAAGGCGCCCCTCAGCCCGACAACGCCGCACCAAACCCACCCGCAACGCCCCAGCCCCCCACCCCACCCCAGCCCCCCGCTGCCCCCGCCGTCATGACCCTCGAGCAGGCCGCCGCCTACCTCCAGGTCGCCTCCGCCGACATTCAGGCCCTCATCGACGACGGCTCACTTCAAGCCAGGCGCATCGGCAGCCAGTACCGCATCGCCCGCAAAGCGATCGACGACTTTCTGGCCGGGTAGAGGAATAGAGAGGTAGTGCCGCGGCAAGATTATTCAGAAATATCTGATCAATAGAGTGTGCTTTCGAGATGGAGAACAGGACGATCGTCCTGTTCTTTTTGTATGACAACTGACTGGAAAGACGACCCCGTAGGGGCACCCCTTGTGGGTGCTCGCGGGCGCTTCGCTAAACGTTGGGTCCTTCGTGCTTCCATCTACCCAGGAACAGCCGATAGCTTTGCCGCGTTCCGTCCCGCTAACTCAGTTGCCAGCATTTGCAGTACCGGCAGTGTGTGATAAATTACAAACGAACTCCCAGAATGGCGAAAATAGATCACCTGGCCTGACAAAAGATCCGTTAACCCCGTCGTCAAACGCCTCAAAGCAAGAGGACCGGAGTTAGGCGCCCCATCAATCACGCATTCGATCCAGGACGAACGGCTATACCCTTGATGGGGACAAAAAAAGGAGACGACCGGCCTCACGACAAGCACATTGAAAAGTCGCGAAAGGAAGGCTTACCCCTATGAAAGGACGTCGAAAACGCAACGAAAAAACTGAGCAATTTACGCCCAGGGACCGCAAAGTCGCTGAGGAAAAAAAGGCGAAAATACGTGCCGCGTTGCAACGGCCAGATAAACCCAATGAATTTCGAAAATCGGTCCCGCAAGCGCATGTTCGCAGATCGCATGCGTCAAGACGTAGATAGGACCTTCATTGCACGAGAGCTGGACGCAATACGCAACGCCGCGCGAGGTACTCACCTGAACTTGGTGATGCTGTAGAGGTTCCTTTCAAAAAGGAATCTCTTGAGTCCGGATCCCTGTCACCCTCTCCCCTGGAGCACGCCTTAGCCTTAGCTGGCGACGCTCAGCCGCACCCCCAACGCGCCGCTAATCTCTGTTGATGAAAATACCAAAGGTGATTCCCTTCAGGCCTCCGCGATCAGGGCGATTGCATCTATATTGGGTCAGAGCATCGATATGCTTCCGAATTCCCCTCCAGGTCGGGATCAGACTTAGAGAAGTGTTCGAATGGTGGCATGTAGACGGGAAATCTGAACGAATTCGACGACTGAGGGCCTGGACCGAGGCGACTTCTGCCCGCGATTCAGCAATCGGAAGACGATTTCCACTTATTCGCGCTTTGTTCTGACCACGATTTCAATGGAATTGGCCTACAGAATTAGATGAGGGGTGTGCATAAGTGTCACTGGAAAGCAGTAGCGATGTCAGAGATGTTGCGGTGGGGCAAGCCCCATTTGGCATTGACAATCATGGCAATCTGAATGGAAAGGGTAGCGAGGGCTAAACAAGAACGGACATTGTCAAGAGAGCTTTCAGGCAACTGTTTTTGCTAAGCATGGGTGCCGATGACTTTGGCTATCAGGTCGAAGAGGGGTTCGACCGAAGTGCGGCGGTTACGCATGAGTCTAACCATTTCAGGCAACTGGATGAAGCGGTGATATGCCCGGGTAAAGCGACCATGCACCCATTTGTGAGCCGGCGTGAGCGGCAAGACGCCATCTCGCTTCCAGTTGCGAATGCGCATTGCCTTGGTGCAAGCATAAATGCGCCGATACTGCATCAACATGAAGAATATGACAAACGATTCTTCGCTATATCTGAAAGGTCGTCCCAGTTTCGCACCTGCCCTCGCGCTGCGTTCTTGTCGAAATCGGTCAAACAGTTCGATAATGAGACGGACATAATCGGTCAGTTGCGGCGATTTCGCCATATGGATCCTCCTATTCGCTGGCAACGATAGAAGAACCCTTACTGGCCGATTATGTCAAGTCCACTTTATGCATACCCCTCATTAAAATGTATCCTCAAAGGGCCCTCGTTGGCCGTGCGTCTGCGTGCCGGCCTTGCAGCGCGTTTCTGCTAACCTCAGTTGTGACGAAACAGCTTGGCGCCCGAAACAAAGGAAAAGTCCTTCATCATGTCCTCTGGCACGACCCGGTCAAGCCCAGGTGAGCCCGGTCACACCGACAGATCTGAAGACGCGGTCGGTGAAGCCTTGGGGCATATCCTCTCCCACTCGGAGGCGGCGCGCAGTGCGCTGGCGACCACCCTGCGGGAGGGCGGCACGGCGGTCGGGACAGTTGCCGGGGTTCGCAGCCAGGACATTGACGAAGAAGAGCTCCCGAGCCTCGCCGGTCTGGACGAAGAAGGTGTCGTGCGGGTGCTGGTTCAGCCGGTGCTCTGGGCGGGCCTGAGCCAAGGCCAGCCGAACGCGTATTTTAAGGGGCTGCCGCTGGACCGGCCGGCGGCGCTGCTGTTTGTTGCGCCGGCGGCGCGGCTGGCCAGGCTGTGGCCGGAGCTGTGCCGGCGGGCGGATGAGCAGTTTACGATCATCGGCGCGACGACGCCGGGGGATCTGCGTGCGGCGACGGTTTCGGGCGGGGAGCGGCGGTTGATGTTGACGAGTTGGGATGCGTTGTTGGGGTTGATGGAGAGGGTGGTTAGTGGGGCTGGGGATGGGGAGGCGGAGATAGGCATCGGGCAACTGCGCGAACTCATTGACCGGATGGACGCGGAGACCTGTTAGCCCTGAAGATTCGACGTTGCGGAATGAAACGGTGGGTAAGAAACCCACAACACTTGAAAGAGGCCATTTATTATGCCCATTGACACAACCCTTTTTGCTCACATTGCCCCTAGGCTTACCGACCGTATCGAGGATGTGGCCGTTGAGGCGTTGGGTTACATCCTGTCCAGTTCGGCGGCGGCGCGGAGTGCGCTGGCGGAAGTTCTGAGCGATGGAAGTATAGAAGTTGGCTCCATCGACAGAGTAGAGACCTGGGAAATCGGCGATGAAGGGGAAATACCGGATCTCGTCTGCTTTAATGAGAATGGGGTAAAGCACTTACTGATCGAGGCGAAATTCTGGGCCCCCCTGACCAAAAACCAGCCGAACAAATATCTCAAGCAGTTGCTGGAAGACAGAAATGGTAAATCCGGGGCGCTTCTTTTCGTCGCGCCTAGGGCCCGACTGGAAACGCTGTGGCCTGAATTGTGCCGGCGGGTGGAGAAAAGGTTTGAATTGACCGTCATATCGAAGTCGGGTCCAGTACGTAGCGCTAAAGTTGGAAACTACAATCATTACATGCAGTTAACCAGTTGGGCCACTCTGCTCGAGCGCATGGCTAGTAAAGCCAACGACGCCGAATCCGATATCGGACAGTTGCGCGGCCTGACCGACCGCATGGACGGGGATGCTTTCCTGCCTTTCGGGTCCGATGATTTAGTGTCAGAGTCCGCGCAGCAGATGCTGGATGTGGCACAGCTTGTTGACGATGCAACAAACCACACCAAGGGAATGGGATGGGTAGACACAGAAGGACTAAAAGCCGTAGCGTGGGAAACAGGGTACGGTCGGTTCATTCGAATTGGAAGTGTAGAAACTTGGTTTGGTATTAACTTTAGGGGTTGGGCGCGGCACAGCAATACGCCCTTATGGCTCTCATATTGGAAAGGCTATCATGAACAACTGGAACAGGCTGGATTGGCAACCAGAAAGTTCGAGTTCGACGACAGATATTGCATCCCGATTCCTTTGCTGTCGGCAGAGCACTATAACGCAGCGTTAAATTCCGTGGTCAGTGAACTGGAAAGTATCGCGAAGGCATTTGGTTACACAGGGCCCGTGCCTGATCCTATTGAGTCGGACTCCCTCCGCCCTTGGCGACTGAAAAATCTGGGGCCAGAGTTTGCTGAGCGAATGCTGGGTATGAGACGGCTTGTTAACGATGCGGCAAATCGCGCGACCAATCAAGCGAAAGAGGACAATAAGAAATGGGCTAACATAGATGGGTTGAAACTGATCATTCAAGCGCGGAGGACAGGGTATGGGCGGTTTATCAGAATCGGCGGTATAAAAATGTGGTTCGGCATTCACTTGGGGGGTTGGGCGCGGCACAGCAATACGCCTTTGTGGCTCACGTTAGACTACCCTGATCAACAGAAACTGGACGCATCCGTCGTTACGTATAAAATCGACGGGAAATATTGTATTCCGATTGGGTTGCCAGCCACATTGGATTGTGATGAACTGCTTGATTCCTTGAACACTTCACCAACCGACGTCAGGTCCAGCGAGATCCATAATGACTACGACGCGGTGCTGGACTCCGTAGTCGCCAGCCTCAAAAGCATTGCAAATCAGCTCAAGGGCTCATACGAATGACAGCCTGCACAACGCCCGTCAAAAGTATCGCCGCCCTGGCACATAACAGCCTTAGGCTTGCTTCGCCGGGCTCCCTTCTGACAGAACTCGCCGCAGCCGCCGAAAACAATTCCACAATTTCTAGTCAACGAAAGCACCCCATGACCGTCGCCATACGCCCTGAAAACCCCCGCGCAGCGTTCCTTCTGGGAAGAAGGCGGGTACGTCATCATCTTCAGTGCGGTGCCTCAGGGAAACTTGGACGCGGTGACCGACGCAAACTGGAGTTCTTCAAGGTCAACCGCAGTGACCCGGGAACCTGGTGACAGGCCCCCGAAAGCCACGCCGGTACATGCGAAGCCGGTTTGACAGAATACGCTGTTTGCATAAGATAGACTCTATCCTTGCAGGATAGAGCGTTGCTTCGCAAGCTGCCTGCGGGCCCCTCACGCAGGGGCGCAGCCAACACAACATAATCTACCCACCCTTGGCCCGACCTGTATCATCATAACCACACGCAAAGGAGACCCACATGCAGTCGCACAAGTTGAGCAGACGTCGTTTTCTACAACATTCGGCCCTCCTTACATCCGGCACGCTGCTGGCGGCCTGCGCCGGTGTAGCGGCCCCGGCGGCTTCCGAACCGGCGGCGTCAGGCGATGACGCGATGGCGGAGCCGACCGAGATTGAATTTACCGTCTGGGGCTCCTGGGACGCCACGTACGGTCTGCTGATGGACGAGTATACGAAGACGTCCAATACCACCGTTACGATCATTTCGGCGCCCTTCGGCCAGTACCACGACCGGCTGTTGACCCGCTTCGCGTCGGGCGACCTGCCGGACGTCG
>JAPPKT010000292.1 GCA_028819675.1 Caldilineaceae bacterium
GCTCCGCCCCCGCAACGCCCCCGGCCAACAACATGCCTCGTCGACCGGGTGTCGATATTGGTGACGGGTGCCCAATCGAAAGTGTCCAGCCAGACCACCTCCCGCCACCGCTGGCACTGATTCCCCGCCAGACTGTTCCCACCCCAAATCCAAGATGCACCCGATTCACTCGCCGCTCATCCACTCGATCCAAACTATGCTAAGATAGGCTCTTCAATTGAACGCAATGCAATGAGGAGCAAGCACTCTTGAGCCATCCACTGCTGAACACCGAGGTCATTGAGCAAACGCCTGGCGTCTATCTGAATAAGACCGGTGATGTCTTCGCACTCTTTGATGCACAGGTGCAGGATTCTGGTAACATTTCGTATGGCATTCAGGTCGGACAACAGCGCTTCTTCGTCAAGACAGCGGGAGACCCTCACGATCCCCGCCCCTTTCTGCCCCACGAGGAAAGGGTAGCCCTGCTTCACAACGCAGTTCGCGTTCGACGCAGCTGTTCTCACAACGCCATACCCCAGCTTCACAACGTGATCGAATCGGCGCACGGGCCGCTGCTTGTCTATGCCTGGGTCGATGGCGAGCTTCTCCACGCCGGAAGTGCAACGCGCCAGGATCCGCATTCAGCCATGCAGCGCTTCCGCAGGCTCCCCCGCCCGGAGATCATGGAAGCGCTGAAAGTCATCTTCGACCTGCACTGTGAGCTTGCTAATGCAGGATGGATCGCGGTCGACTTCTATGACGGCTGTCTGATCTATGACTTTGCCTGCCACGAACTGCATGTCGTCGATTTGGACATGTATCGTGAATCGCCTTTTGTCAATGAGATGGGCCGTATGTTTGGCTCGTCCCGATACATGGCGCCCGAAGAGTTTGAGCGCGGCGCGTTTATCGATGAGCGAACGAACGTCTTCACCATGGGACGAACCGCAGCCAACTTGCTGTCGGACGGCACACTGGACCGTTCCGTCTTTCGCGGCAGCGACACCCACCATGACATTGTTCTCAAGGCGTGCAGCGACGAGCCCGGAATGCGCTATGCGTCAGTTGGTGACTTCTACGCAGCCTGGTTAGAGGCAGGCAATGGGGAGCCCTGATTCAGTTTGGTCTTGACGAATGGACGAGGAGCGGAAGATTGCGAGGCGTTGGTATATCTGCAACGCGGTGAACGGATCTGTTACCGACCGCCAAAGCCGGTCATGGCGATCCCCTGAACGAAGTACCTCTGGGCCACGATGAAAATCGCCACCATCGGCGTCAGCATCACCGTGCTCGCCGCGAAAACAACCTCCCAGTTCTTGGCGTAGGAGTCATTGTAGGCGCGAATGCCCAGGGCCAGCGGCCACTTGTCCATCGAGTTGATGTAGATCAGCGGATTCATAAAGTCGTTGTAGTGCTGCAACAGCGCGAACACGGCAACGGTTGCGATGACCGGCTTGGATAGTGGCAGCAGAATCTGTATCAGCACCCGGATCCGGTTGGCGCCGTCGATTTCAGCCGCGTCTTCCAGCTCCATCGGGATGCCGCGAAAGAACTGGCGCATCAGAAAGACATATATCGCGCCGATGCCGCCCCAATAGGGAACGATCAGCGGCAGCCAGGTGTCGATCCATTTCAGATTCTTGAATATCAGGAATCGGGGAACCAGGGTCACCACATCGGGCAGCATCATCGTTGCCAGCAGCAGGCCAAACCAGAAATTGCGCCCCGGCCAGCTGATGCGGGCAAACGAATACGCCACCAGCGCCGACGAAACGACTGTCCCCAGCACCGCAAACAGTACGATAATCAGCGTATTGACGATGAATCTCGTCAGCGGCAGCAGTTGAAACGCCTTGACGTAGTTGTTCCAATGGGGGTCCTGCGGCAGCCACACGATCGGGTGCGCGAACACCTCCGTCGAAACTTTGAGACTGGACGATATCATCCAGAAGGTGGGCACCAGGAATGTGACCACCAGAAAGGTCATAAAGAGTTGCAGCGCCGCCAGTCTCACAATCTCCCAAGTGGATCGGGAGGATTCGCTGCGTCTGCTCAACGTGGCGCTGGCAGGCTGCATTTCGGCAGTGGACGACTGCCATTCGGTCGCCAAGGCCCCCGGCACCTGTCTGTCCGACCGCATCGTCAATCCCCCTCCTCGTAGTACACCCAGCGGTTAGACAAGTAGAACTGCACCAGGGTAAAGCCCACCACAATCACGAACAGCTCCCAGGCCAGGGCTGATGCGTAGCCCATGTTGAAGTATTGGAAGGCGTTGCGATAGATGTTCAGGACCACAAACAGGGTCGCGTCCTGGGGCCCGCCCTCGGTCATGATCATCGCCGGGACGAAAGTCTGAAACGAGTTGATGATCGCAATAACCGAGTTGTAGAAGATCAGGGGCGTCATCAGCGGCAGAATGACGTAACGCAGCTGGCCAAACGCGCCGGCGCCATCCAGACTGGCAGCCTCTTTCAGCGAGTCCGGGATGTTGCCCAGCCCGGCTATGAATATCACCATCTGGCGGCCGATCATCCAGAATGACATGAAGATGAATGCCGGTTTCGTCAGCCTTGGTTCAAAGAGCCACATGCGCGGCTCAAATCCGAACCAGCCCAGCGCCTCGTTGAGGATGCCGAACTCCGGGTGCAGCACGCGCTGCCAGACCACCGCGCTCGCAACCAGGGGCACGATGATCGGCATATAGAACCCGGCCCGGTAAAAGTCCCGGAAGCGGATTCTCTGGGTCAATGCCAGCGCCAGTGTGAATGAAATTGTCAGTTGGATGGGTACAGCGAAGATCGTGTAAAACGCGCTGTTATAGAGGCTGAGATTGACCTTCGGGTCTCTGAACATCTTCGCCAGATTTGCGAAACCGACGAACCTTGGCGGGCTCAGAAGATCCCATTCGACAAAGATCAGATAGACCGAGTAGAGCATCGGGAAAGCGATGAAGACCGAGAACCCGATGATAAACGGTGAGGCAAAAAGATAGCCTGCAATCCAGTCCCGCAGTTGGCGTTTCGAAACACGGCGCCTGCCCGCGGGTGCGGTCGTTACGGCCATGTAAGCTCCTCAAGGGGGTGGCTCTGCAACTCGCCACCCCCTGTTCGGCAAAACTCTACTATCCCTGCCTCGCCCAGTGGGCATCGAGCAGGCCCTGCACGCCTTCATTGACTGCCGACATGACGTCCGCGGCCGTGGCGCTGTTGGCCAGCATCGGATCCCAGCCAACCGGCTTCGCAACCTCGCTCCAGATCTGTCCGCGCGAGACGCCGCCGATAACGTCCACTTCTGAACGCAGGAAGGCATTGCTGAATGCCGCCGCGTTGGAGACGCCGAAGCGCTCCTCAATCGTCGGGCCCCAGAAGTTCTCGACCAGGTCTGAGGTATTGGGAATGCGGCCGGTGATGGTCGAATAGATCTTCTGGCCGTCCTCGCCGCCCATGTAGTGGACGAAATCCCAGGCCGCGTCCACCTGCTCGGACTTGGGCACGCAAACGCCCTCGGCCCAGCCGCGGTGGGGTCGGCTCTCATCCGCCATCTGCGGCATCAAGACCACGTCAAACTCGATCTCCTTCCCCTCTTCACGCAGTTCCGGGCTGTTCAACCGCGGGAAGAACCACGGCCCTTCATACTTCATCGCCGCGTTACCGGTATCGATCGTGTTGGTCCCGCCTTCCAGGTCGGCCGGCGTCGGCGAAATGCCCAGGCTGTACATGAAGTCCTGCGCCACCATCTGCAAGATATCGATGATCTCGGGCTGGTCGAACATGGCCGTACGCGGATCCACCAACTCGTCGAACTCCTGCACGCCGGTGGCCCGGATCCAGTGAATGTCGCGGGCATAGCTGCCGTTGGCCTGATAGCCGTACATCTTGGAATCGCCGTCCGTGCTGGTCAACTGCTCGGCAGTGCTGACGAAATCATCGAACGTCCAGTCGTCCGTAGGATAGGCAACGCCGGCCTCGTCAAAGGCGTTCTTTGCGTAGAACATCACCATCACACCGGACTGGAGCGGAATCAGATAACGGCTCCCATCGCGACGCGTGCTGAACTCGATGCTGTCCACGCCGTCCGGATACGGGCCGTCAAAGCCGTCCCGCTCAATGTAAGCGTCGATCGGGGCCAGCAGACCGGCATCGCTGAACGGTTGCCACTCCCATCCCTGGAAGGAGGCCACCTCAGGAATGACGCCACCCGCAAATGTCGTCTGCAACTTGGTGTAGTAGTCCACTCCCGTACCGCTGATCGACGGCTTGACCGTTACGTTCGGGTACATCTCGCCGTAAGTGCTCGCCAACTCCTCCCACGCAGGGATGTCGGAAGCGTCGCCCCAGGCGAAAAAGTCCAGTTCAATATCCTCGGCTGCCGGGGCCGCGCCGCCGCTTGCCCCTTCATCCGCCGGGGCGGGCGCCGGACACGCTGCCAGCAGCAATGTCGTGGACCCGATGCCGATTCCTTGCAGAAACGCGCGCCGGGAAACCTGGCGGCTCCTGCTCCGTTGAGCGTTTGTCATTGTTCCCTCCTTACAGGGGTGAGCTTCGGACCGGTATTCTGATTATAAGCCGATGGAAGGCCCGAGGCGCGGCGGCAACTCGATGAAGATCGTGATGCCAACTCGGTTGGGCCGTTCGGCATAGGATACATCACTTGGTGGAATTCGTCACATTCAGGCATGTGCAGTTACGTAACCGGCTATGCGTCCGCGTCTTTTGACCAACTACTAACCTCCTCCTGATTCGCGCCTATCGGCGAGGCTGTACGATTGCCTCTTGAGAGAAATGCCTCTAGTTCGAGGCAATACACCCACGAGCTGCGCATGGTGAGATTTGTCCAGCGGCAGAGAGCGAACAGTAACTTTGGCAGCTACGTGCTGAAGGGTCAAAGCCTGTCATTGCAAACGGCTTCGGAGGCGTCTGTCCATTGCGTCAAGTGAGCCCGGCAGTGCCCCTGGCTTTCGCTCTTTCCGGATACTTCCCTTGGCGCGAGGTGCCGTTCTATATTGTCGGCCAGCTTGCACGACTGCACTGGGAGCCGCGGTACTTCCGCTCCTATTCGGCAACGCGTTCGCACTCGGCGAAAATCTCCCGGCCGGCCCAATTCTGCAATCTCTGTTCATGCAGGTATTGCTCACCGCCATCCTGATGCCTGTCATCGTACCGGTAGCCACCGACCGGCGGGCGAACGGCTTGCCGGCAGGGCTTGCTTTCAGCGGGGCAGTCGCGTTGAACGTACTCTGGGCAGGCCCGGTCAGCGGCGCGTCAATGAACCCCGCGCGGTCCTTCGGACCGGTCCTGATCTCCGG
>JAPPKT010000182.1 GCA_028819675.1 Caldilineaceae bacterium
CTCCGGATGCTCCCCTTGAACCGGAACGGCAGCTTACGATTATGAATTCGCGTGTTGCGGGGCTGCTTGCACAGGATGAGGACCGCTGGGAGTTGTTCGGGGATCAGCTCTATATCGACCTTGAACTGAGCGAGACGAACCTGCCCGTTGGTACGCGCCTGGAATTGGGGGGCGCGGTGATCGAAGTGACGCCCATCGACCATACCGGTTGCAAGAAGTTTGCGGAGCGGTTCGGCGTTGACGCGGTGAAGTTTGTGAGCACGCCAGTGGGCAAAGAGTTGCGGTTGCGCGGGATGTATGCAAAAGTGGTCCAGCCTGGTCCGATCAGGGCAGGTGACAGGGTCCGGAAACTCTGAAGGCTCGCATCTGCTGCTATGCCATCCTATCGAATTGCACTGGGATGGAGCCTCTGTCCATTCCATGCGCGGACCGCGCCGCACGGCAGTGGCCGCAGATCCAACCCAGCGCCAGCTGGAGTTTGAACCGAATCTGTCGGTGAACACGATGGATTTTCCCCTTTCCAGGTTTGTATTTTAGTGTCAAATCACTTTCTGGCAGAGGCCGCCGAAGCCTTCTGCCTGTCAAAGGAGTTTCGACTCGATTCGCCTTTCTCCGAGCAGGCTTGTCTCACCAGATTCATTGAAACTACCGGGCGACCGGAAGCAATGGGACCCGGCGAGGCGCGCTGGCAATAGCGCCAATACAAGTGAATATGATACACTGGTTTGGCTGAGCACCCTTACTAAACCGGATTTGAAGAATGACTACCCTTTCCGAGAATCTGGCGAGACTCTCCAGCTCGAGCCAGAATCGCCACTTCTTATTGCGTGGTCTTAAACGCCTTCGACCTTACTGGCGTTTGACGGTCGCCGCGTACGTTGCCCTACTCGGCACAACTGCGATTCTTCTCGTGACGCCTCAGTTCATTCGCTGGATTGTCGACCGAGGAATCCGCCAGAACGACCTTCAGCTGCTGACCTGGTCGGTCGTGGCGCTGTTGGGGCTCACAGCCTTGCGCGGTCTGCTCACATTCTTTTCCAGCCTGTTTGCAGAAACGGCTTCACAGGGCGTGTCCTACGACCTTCGCCGCGAACTGCACGCAAAGCTCACTGAACTCTCATTTGCCTACCACGACCGGACCGAATCGGGTCAACTCTTGTCGCGGTCGATGCAGGACGTGGAAAGGCTGCGCATGCTAACCGGCCGGTCGGTCCTGGGGCTGGCGAATGGGGTAGTTCTGCTCATCGGCTCGGCTGTGGCGCTTATCCTCATGAACCCCATTTTGGCCGTACTGGCCATGCTGACGATGCCGATACTGGCGCACCGCGCCATGAGTTTTGGCGCCTTATACCGGCCCTTGTCAATGGAGATACAGCAGCAGCTGGCCGTGCTCACGACCCGGCTGGAGCAGAATTTACGCGGCGCGCGGATTGTCAAAGCGTTCGCCCAGGAAGATGCCGAGATCGACCGATTCGAGACCGAGAATCAGAAGTGGTTCGGACTGGCCGCGGCAACTGCCCGGCTGACAGCATTGAACATCCCTATGTTGGACCTGATTGCCAATCTCGCAACCGTGATAATCATCTGGCTGGGGGGTTATCTGGTAATCCAAGGGTCATTGACGCTGGGCGAGCTTGTGGCATTCATCACCTACCTCGCGCAGTTGACGTCTCCGATCAGGAGGCTCGGTTTTCTTATTCCTTCCATTGCTATGGCGGGTGCCTCGGCAGAGCGCGTGTTTGAGATTCTAGACGAAGAGACGCAGGTAGAGGAGGCGGTTGACGCCACTCCTCTGGGAACGATTCGCGGCCATTTGCAGTTTGAAAATGTCTCGTTCAGCTACGCCAGGCCCCACAATGTGCTGCGCGAAGTATCTTTTGGAATTGAACCCGGCCAGATCCTTGCTCTGCTCGGCCCGACGGGATCGGGAAAGTCTTCGATCATAAACATGATTCCGCGCTTCTATGACCCGACAGAAGGGCGTATTCTGCTAGACGGCCAAGATATTCGGGGCGCCACGCTGAATTCACTGCGAAACCAGATTGGAATCGTTCTTCAGGAGTCCACTCTATTTGCTACCACCATCCGCGAAAACATTGCTTTTGGGCGGCCCGACGCCAGTGACGAGGAGGTGTTCGAAGCGGCTGAAGCGGCACAGGCCCACGAGTTCATCGAGAGTTTTCCGGACGGCTATGATACCAGAGTGGGGGAGCGAGGGGCTACCTTGTCCGGTGGACAGAGACAACGCGTAGCCATTGCCCGGACACTACTTACCGATCCGCGCATTCTCATCCTCGATGACGCTACTTCCAGCGTGGACACCCAGACCGAGCACCTGATCCAGAAGGCGCTGTCAAATCTGATGAAGGGGCGTACATCGGTCATCATTGCCCAACGTCTCAGCACAGTACGGCAGGCCGACCAGATCCTTATGTTGGAGAAGGGTCGAATTGCGGCGGCAGGCAAACATGCGGAGCTTTTCGAGAGGTCGGAACTGTATCGCAAGATCTACGAGGAGCAGTTGGAGAAAGTCGAGTTGTAAGGCTTAGTATTGCCGCCACACTTCAGTATGCGGTAAACAGCGAAGATGTCTATTTCAATAGGATCATCCGGACGCAGCGGCGGACCCCAGAGCCTCTTGCGGAATATGGCAAACGAGGCCGAAGGCAAGGCCTTCGATGGTCAGGTGGTGGGCAGATTGCTAACCTACCTGCGGCCTCACCGGGCGAAGATGCTGGCCGCCTTTGCGCTGATGCTTGTAGTCACAGGTACAACTCTGGGCATTCCCCTTCTGCTCAAGGTGGCGATCGATCGCTACATTGCCTCCAAAGATCTGGGCGGACTCGCGCAGGTATCGATCGTTATGGCGGTCCTGTTTCTGGCGTTGTTTGGCGCAGCGTCAGGCCAGCGTTTTCTGTTGTCGTGGGTAGGGCAGAGGGTGCTTTCCACTCTGCGCGGGCAACTGATGCGACACTTGCAGGCCCTTTCGCTGGGATATCATAGCCGCCATATCGTAGGGGTGACGATTTCGCGGGTTATTGGCGACGTGGCTGTGATTAACGAGCTGTTGTCGCAGGGACTGATTACACTTATCGGCGATATTCTGGTCCTGGTCGGGATCATCGCGGTGATGCTGGTCCTAAGTCCTTCGCTCGCCCTTATGACGTTCAGTACCATCCCTCTGATGTTGGTGGCCACCTTCTTCTTTTCTCGGAAGGCTAAGGTCGCATTCAGGCAGACGAGACAGAGCGTGGCAGGCGTTGTGGGCACGCTCGCCGAGCACCTGGCCGGGATGCGGGTCATACAGGCTTTTGCGCAGGAAGAGGCGATGCGGGATCGCTTTGATGCCGCCAACAAAGCCAACCGCGTTGCCTATGTCGATGCGATGTCGCTCTCCTTCATTTTTCTGCCTACGGTAGAGTTTCTGGCCGTGCTGGCCACTGCGATTGTGCTGTGGTTCGGAGGCCGGGCCGTAGCGCAGGGGGCCGTGGAAATCGGCGTGCTGGTGGCCTTCCTGGCCTACGTGACCCGCTTTTTTCAGCCTATTCAAGAGTTGAGTCAGTTGTACACGACGATGCAGTCGGCGATGGCCGGAGGCGAACGTGTGCTGGAACTTCTGGATGCAAGGCCGGAGGTGGCCGATCCTCCTGACGGCAAGGAGATGCCCACGATTGAAGGTCGGATTGAGCTGCGCCGCGTTCACTTTTCCTACGGCAGCGATGTGCCAGTCCTGCATGACGTAAGTCTGACAATCGAGAAGGGGCAGACAGTCGCTCTGGTCGGACCAACCGGCGCGGGCAAGTCGACCATTGCCAACCTGGTGGCCCGATTCTACGATGTAAGCAAGGGCAAGGTGCTGATCGACGACACCGATGTGCGGGCGGTGACGCAGCAGTCTCTGCGCCGACAGACTGGCATCGTGTCACAGGAGCCCTTCTTGTTCGCAGGGACGGTGTTGGACAACATTCGATTCGGCCTGCCTGAAATTGAAGCCGGAGCCGTAGAAAGAGCGGCCAGGCAGGCCAATGCCCACGAATTCATCGTGGACCTGCCAAACGGCTACGAGACGGCAATCCTTGAAGGCGGGGCCAACCTGTCAATGGGCCAGCGGCAGTTGATCTGTATTGCCAGGGCCGTCCTGGCCGATCCTCGAATCCTCATTCTGGATGAGGCCACCGCCAGCGTGGATACTGCCACCGAGGCGCTGATACAGGAGGCGCTCGACCGGCTGCTAAGCAGTCGTACCGCGATCGTCATCGCCCACCGGCTGAGCACGATTCGGAAAGCCGACCTGATCTGCGCGATGAACGAAGGTGAAATTGTCGGCAGAGGAACACACGGCGAGTTGCTGGAAGAGGGAGGTCTATACGCTACCTTGTACCGGCGGCAGTTCATGGAACAGTGATGACGTGAGCAAGAGCAGGAAACTCTTTTCCCGTCCTACAGGTCGAACCTCCATCTGAGACCACTCCCCAACTCCCAGATTCTCCATTTTGACTGAGAGCGCACGCCCAATGTCTTCTCAACCGAATGTTCTCTTCCTCATCGCCGACGACCACCGCGCTTCGGCAATCGGGGCTTACGGGGATGCCACTGTAAGGACGCCGACGCTTGACCAGCTTTGCACCGAGGGGGCATCCTTCCGCAGGAATTGCCACATGGGGGGTTTGAGCGGGGCAGTTTGTGTCCCGACTCGGGCCTGCATTCACACCGGTGCGCATGTGTTTCGCGCCTCAGTCGGCAACGATCTGAATGACCGCGATACTCTGAATGCGCTGGATCCCGGACATACGTATCTGGCCGAATTGTTTCGCCAGCACGGGTACACCACCTTCGCCACGGGAAAATGGCACAATGATTCCGTCAGTTTTGCCCGTTCCTTCGGCGAGGCAGAGAATGTGTTTTTCGGGGGAATGGACAGTCATTTCGCTGTCCCCGTTCAGGATTTCGACCCGACCGGTGCCTACGACAAGAGCCGACAGCGGATAGGCGACCAGTTTTCGACCGACCTGTTCGGAGATGCCGCAATTCGCTTCCTTGAGCGGCAGGACGGGAGCCGCCCGTTCTTTCTGTATTGTGCCTTCACCGCACCCCACGATCCGCGTACGCCGCCGCGGGACTGGGATGGGGTTTACAGGCCCGATGCCATTCCTCTCCCGGCCAACTTCGCCGGGATACATCCGTTTGACAATGGGGAGATGTGGGTACGCGATGAGAAGCTGGCCGAGTTCCCGCGTACCGCGGAGGACACGCGGCGGCATATTGCCGAGTATTACGGCATGA
>JAPPKT010000037.1 GCA_028819675.1 Caldilineaceae bacterium
TGCCGGTATCGCCCGATGCCAGCCGTGTCGTCATCATCTGCTGCCATTCGATGTAGACGGCCGGCGCGACTTCATAGTTGACGATGTTGCCGGTCTCTTCCTGATACTGGTCGATGACGCCCTGGAAGAAGTCATTGCTGTCGGCCCAGTAGACGATGTTCAGCTCCTGCGGTACGGCCATGGTTTCTTCGCCGCCGCCATCTTCGGTGGGGGCGGCCGCGGGCACGGCGCAAGCGCTGAGCGCGGCAAATGCGGCGCCGGCTCCGGCTGTCTTGAGGAAGGCACGACGGGAGACGGGACGCGTCGTTAAAACGTGTGCTTTTCGGGTCATGGAGATCCTCCTGGATTGGAAAGGGAGTAGGGAAGGATGGCTTGTCTACAAATTGTTACTGCAGGTCAGGTAGGTGGATGAAGGTCTGCGGTTCACGGCATGGATCGAACGATGTTTGGGGGTCAACGTTGTGTGAAACATGCTGTGGGCCGGTCGCTGCATCTTAGCAGAGACACCGGAGGCGCTGCAAACTCTGTTTTTGAGGCCACAATGAATTGTCGCTGCATCCGACAGAGATAACTGTCAGGGATCATCTCTCTTTGCACAGGAGGACGGGGACATACTTTGGGCTGCGCTCCCACTGCTGCTGATGCGATACGTTCTGGTACAATACGGCACCAAGTTCCGTCCATCTGTCATCCAGACGCGGCAGCCAGATGATTACCCCCTTCGACCTACAGTGTGAATACGCCGTCGATCCGGTGGGCATCGACACGCGGCGGCCGCGCTTCAGCTGGCGGCTGGGTGCGGAGGCGCGCGGTCAGAGGCAGTCGGCCTACCGGATACTGGTCGCCAGCAGCGAGGCAATACTACTGGCCGGGACCGGTGACAGATGGGACAGCGGCCGGGTTGCCTCGTCGGAGATGGCGCACGTGGGATATGACGGCGCGGCGCTCGTCAGCAATGAGCGCTGCTGGTGGGCGGTGCGGGTATGGGACGGGGAGGGAGTTGCCAGCAGATTCAGCGCGGAGGCGGTGTTCAGCATGGGGTTGTTGGAAGCCGGCGACTGGCAGGGGGACTGGGTCGGCGCGGCGGACAGGACGGTCTCGGCACCGCTGCTGCGGCGGGCTTTCACGGTGGACAGGTCGGTGCGGCGGGCGACGGTCCACATGGCGGGGCTGGGCTATGGGGAGCTGTATGTGAACGGCTCCAAGGTTGGGTGCAGCGTGCTGGACCCCGGGAACACGTATTACAACAACGACCAGCCAGTTGCTTTGGGTTCGCGCGTGCTGTATGTAAGCCACGATGTTACGGAGTTGTTGCGGCCGGGCGCCAACGTTTTCGGCGTTATGCTGGGTCATGGCTGGTATAGTGCCGAGGATGAAATTCCGCCGTCGCCCAGTCACCGCACGCCTTACGGAGACAGGCCCAGCCTGCTGCTGCAAGCGATCATTGAGTACGCGGACGGCGGACAGGTCAGCATCGTCTCGGACGGCGAGTGGAAGGCGGCGCCGGGCCCGATTACGTATAACGATTTCAATAACGGTGAGAGCTACGATGCACGTTTGGAAAGGCCGGGATGGGACTGTCCCGGTTACGACGACGCGGGCTGGCAAGCGGCCGTAGCAGTAGACGCGTCCGGTGGTGCGCTGGTGGCGCAAAGCATGCCAGCGGCGCGGATGATGGAGACGCTGCCGGCGGTCGAGATGACCAACCCGAGCGAGGGCGTGTATATTTTCGACCTGGGTCAGGTGATTACGGGATGGTGCCGGCTGCGGGTGCGGGGGCCGGCGGGCGCGACGGTCACGCTGCGGCACGGGACCTGTTTGTACGCGGACGGGACGCTGGACGCGCGCAGCAATCTGTGCAATGCCCCCAGTTCGGAGGAGGCGTACAGGCAGGGGACCGGCCGCGATGGGGGCGTACATCATAGCGCGCGGCAGACGGACAGCTATACGCTCAGAGGAGATGGTGTCGAGGTATGGGAGCCGCGCTTCACGCTGCACAGTTTCCGTTATGTGGAGGTGACCGGCTATCCGGGCGCGCCCGCGCTGGATAGCGTGGAGGGGCGGGTTGTGCACACGGCGGTGGGGACCAGGAACCGTTTTCGCTGTTCGAACGAGCTCTTCAACCGGATTCACAGCAATGTGCACTGGACGCTGCGAGGCAGCTTTCAGAGCATCTCGCAGGACGCGGCCGACCGCTCCGAACGGGTGGCGTGGCTGGGCGATCCGGGCTTTATCGCCGAGGACTATCTTTACAATTTTGAGAGCGCCAGTTTTTGGGCGAAGTGGCTGGAGGACATCGCCGACGCGCAGAGGGAGGACGGCGATATTCCAGTGGTGGCTCCGCTGCACTGGCGCGCGACGATGGACGCCTATCTGAGGTGGATGGACTGGGCGAGCACCTACCCGATCTTTGTGTGGCAGGTCTACCGACATTACGGCGACGGGCGCGTTCTGGCGAGGCATTATGGTCCGCTGAAGCGGATGATGGCGTTCTACGGCGCGCTGGCGGAAGGGCATATCATGCGCCATGGGCTGGGCGACCACATGGAGCCGCAGGCGGACGGAACTTCCAGCTTCAGGCCGCTGCATACGCCGATGGCGCTCACGTCGACGGCATACTATCAGCACTGTGCTTGGATCCTGGCGCAGGCGGCGCGGGTGCTGGGCGAGGAGGAGGAGGCGCGGCGGTACGGAGCGCTGGCCGGGAAGATCCGGGAGGCGTTCAACCGCGAGTTTCTGGACGGAGAGAGCAACCAGTACGGGGGCGGAAGCCAGACGGCGAACGCGGTGGCGCTGCATCTTGACCTGGTGCCGGTGGAAAGGGTGGAGGCGGTTGTGGCCAACCTGGTCGAGGATATTCGCGTGCGCCGGGACGGGCATCTGACGACAGGGATCATAGGCACGGCGGCGCTGGAGAATGCGCTGCCGCGCTACGGGCAGGCGGAGGTTATGGCCGAGTTGATGTCGCAGACGACTTTTCCGAGCTGGGGCGAGCAGATTGCCAAGGGCGCGACGACGGTGTGGGAGTCTTGGAACGGCGATCCGGAGGAGGAGTTGAGCCTGAATATGAAGATGTTCTGCAGCACGGAGGTCTTTTTCTACCGAACGCTGGCGGGGATCAGCCCGACGAGTCCTGGCTACCGGACGATTGCGATCAGTCCCAGTTTGGTCGGCGGTGTGACCGAAGTGGAGGCGGAGGTCGAAACGGTGTCGGGCGTGGTGGCGGTGGCCTGGCAGCGCGAGGAGGGGACGTTCGCTCTGCAGGTGACCGTGCCTGTCAACACGACAGCGGAGGTCAGCGTTCCGAGGCTGGGACAGGGCGCGGCGGCCATCAGCGAGGGTGGAAAGACAGTTTGGGAAGAGGGATTGTACAGACCGGGCGTTGCGGGGATCGAGGCAGGCGAGGAAAATGGGGACGCCATCACCTTTGATGTGGGCTCCGGGTCTTACGACTTTCGTCTGGTCGAAGAATAGCTTGTATCCGAACAATCAGACCTTAGGGGAACTAGGATGACGATGAAGATTGCAGTTGTGGGAACCGGCGGCGTGGCTGAAAGGAATTATCTGCCCTACATCGTTGAGCGCGAGGGGATCCAACTCAGCTATTTGAACCGCACGCGCAGCAAGGCTGAGGCGGTGGCGGAACAGTTCGGCGGGCGCGTGGCGGCGGATGCGGCCGACCTGCTGGCGGACGAGCCGGACACCTGCCTGATCTTTACCAAGGAGACGGACCGTCTCAACGCGGCCAACGAGCTACTGCCGTACGGGCCGAAGCGGCTCTTCTTTGAGAAGCCGCTGGCGGCGCGGCACGGGCAGGCGAACGTGGTCGAGGAGGACTTCTTCGACGCGCGTGCGATGATGCAGGCGGCACACGCCGCGGGCGTGGAGACGGCGATGGTGTTCAATTACCGCTTCTTCGACCAGACGCGGCTGGCGCGGGAGATCGTGGAGCGGGAGGCATTTGGGCAGCCGGTGCATTTCACGGGCATGGTGCACTACAACTGCTGGAGCCACTGTATCGACCTGTTGCTGTACTTCATGGGGCCGGCAGCCAGTATCAGCGCGCAGGCGTCCTCGCCAGGCGCGGGCGCCGATGAAGCGCGCAACGTGACGGTGGCTGCGCGCCTGGTGAACGACGCCACCGGTACGCTGATTGGCACGTCGGCCATCGATCCCAAGCTGCCGCTCTACGAGCTGACCTTTGCGTATGAGCACGGACGGCTGAGTATGCGGGACCTGGACGGTGAGATGGAGGTGATCAACTACCGCACGGGCCGGCATGAACGGCACAATCTGACATTTGATATCTCGCGCTGGGACCAGTACAGGGCTTCGTTCGGTAAGGCGATCAACGCCTATCTGGACAGTGTGCGGGATGGGGCGCCGCCGCCGATTCCGGGCATGGCCGGTTTGCAGGAGCTGCAGTTTGAGGCGGGGATCAAGCGGGCGATTGCGAGCGGCGCGACGGTGGATTTGGAGGAGGCGTTTGGGCTGGGGGGGTTGTAATTCAACCCGCCTTCGATACGAAAAATGGCAAGATGAGCGGCCAAGCTATCATGGAGGTAGCTGGCGGTTGGGGAACTCAGATACCGAGAAGGCTGGCCTGTTACTTTTTCCGAGTCCTGAATTTTGGCGTTAGTCCTGATGGGCCGGCGGCGAGGGCTGTGAGACATGCCCCATCACGGCAGCGTACAGGAACCCGATATCACTTGACAACTGGTCGAGTCTTTCGCCCAGCGCGGCAAATCGTTCTTCGTTGCGGTTGAATAGGTCTTCGTAGCGGGTGAATCTTTCTTCGTTGCGGTTGAACTGTTCGGCGGCGTAGACGAACGTCTTGTCGATGTCAGCGAACTGCTCTGCGTGCTCTTTGGCACTCTGTTCTAAAATGCGTTCAATGCGGTCCAGGCGATCTTCACTCTGTTCAGTCATGGGGGACTTTACTCCATTGGATGTTGTCGGTTAAGTATATACCGACTGTTGCAGGTGTTCAAGGGGTGTAGGGGCGGTATGAGCGTCCCAGTTTTGGGGCAAAAGGGGTCAGGTGGGGAATGCGAGGCGACGGTGGGTGATTATGTGTTCCGGCTCTCGGAGGAGAACAGGGCAGGCACATAGGCGAGGAGAGAGTGGAGAGTAGTGAGTGCCGCAGACTTGTTTGAGTGAGATTGGCTCGGGGACAGGCGGGACGTGGTTGGGCGAAGCTCGTTCGAATGGGCACCTGTCACCAATGTAGACACCAGGTCGGCGAGGCATGTTGTAGGAGAGGGGGCGTTGGGGGGGG
>JAPPKT010000591.1 GCA_028819675.1 Caldilineaceae bacterium
ACGCAGAAATGCAAAGGGTGACCGTTTATATTGATGGATTCAATCTCTACTACGGACTCCAAGACAAAAAGTGGCAGCGTTACCTTTGGCTCGATGTGCGTCGTTTGTCGGAGAATCTGCTGCACCCTGGACAGAGCTTGGTAACGGTACGATACTTCACTGCCAAAGTACTCCCTGATCCAAATCGGCCAAACAGACAGAGGCAACAAGAGATATTTCTGGAGGCACTAGGGATGCTGCCAGATGTGAGCATCCACCTAGGATACTATCTTCGAAAAAAGAAGCATTGTCCAAAATGCGGAAATGAAATCTGGATTTACGAGGAGAAAATGACGGACGTCAACATTGCAGCTGAATTACTTGGAGATGCTCAGGATAATGTCTTCGACACGGCGATTATAGTTTCCGCAGATAGCGATCTGGCCGGTCCGGTTACTACCGTGCTAAAAAGGTACCCAAACAAAAGAATGATACTTGCTTTCCCGCCCAAAAGGGTCTCCAAACTCCTGCGACAGGTAGCCACTGCAAACTTCACCATAGGCCGCAAGAAGTTTGCTGACAGCCAACTGCCCAATCGAGTCACCAAACCCGACGGCTACGTCCTGTCGCGGCCGTTCGGCTGGAGCTAAGGAATAGGAATGGAACAGACCAAAACCCGCAAAAAACTCATCGAAGTCGCCCTCCCGCTCGACGCCATCAACGCCGCCTCCGCCCGCGAAAAATCGATCCGCCACGGCCACCCCAGCACCCTGCACCTCTGGTGGGCCCGGCGCCCGCTGGCCGCGGCCCGCGCCGTCCTCTTCGCCCAACTGGTCGACGATCCCTCCGACCTGTATGAAGAGTTCCCCACCGAGGAAGAACAGAAGAAAGAACGGGACCGCCTCTTCGAGATCATCGAGGAACTGGTGCTGTGGGAAAACACCACCAACGAGATCGTGCTAGAGAAAGCGCGCGCCGAGATCCGCAAGAGCTGGCGCCGCACCTGCGCTGACAACCGCAACCACCCCCGCGCAGCCGAACTGTTCGACCCGGAAAAACTGCCCGCCTTCCACGACCCCTTCGCCGGCGGCGGCGCCATCCCCCTCGAAGCCCAGCGCCTCGGCCTCGAAAGCTACGCCAGCGACCTCAACCCTGTCGCCGTCCTCATCAACAAGGCCATGATCGAGATCCCCCCAAAATTCGCCGGTCGCCCGCCCGTCAATCCGGAACACAACGCCGGTCAGGTCGGCATCAGCGCGGCCTGGAAAGGCGCCACCGGCCTCGCCGAAGACGTGCGCTACTACGGCAAATGGATGCGCGACGAGGCTGAGAAACGCATCGGCCGTCTCTATCCCAAGATAGAGGTCACCGAGGAGATGGCCGCAGAGCGTCCCGACCTGAAGCGCTACGTGGGTCGCAAGCTGACAGTTATCGCCTGGCTCTGGGCCCGCACCGTCCGCAGCCCCAATCCCGCTTTCGCCAACGTCGAAGTTCCTCTGGCCTCCACCTTCATCCTCTCTACGAAGAAAGGCAAGGAGGCCTACATCGTGCCGGTCATCGAGGATGGCGGGTACAGATTCGCCGTCAACGCGGGAACGCCGCCGGAGCCGGCCAAGAAGGGCACGAAGTTGACCCGTGGCGCGAATTTCCAGTGTCTGATGTCAGGTGTGCCAATGTCACCTGATTATCTTAAGGCTGAAGGTAGATCTGGGCGCATGAGGGCCAGAATGATGGCCATCGTGGCTGAAGGTGATAAGGGGCGGGTCTATGTGGCTCCGACGCTGGATCACGAAGGCACAGCGCACAAAGCAAAACCAGACTGGGAACCACGGCAGGAACTACCGCATGACCCTCGAAACATCTGGTGTCCCCCATATGGGCTCACTACCTTTGCCGACCTGTTCACCGACCGCCAGCTAGTGGCGCTGACCACATTCACCGACCTGGTACGTGAAGCCCGTGAACGCATCCACCGCGACGCAGTAGCTGCCTGCCTGCCGGACGACGGCGTTCCCCTGCGTGATGGCGGCACCGGGGCAACTGCGTATGCCGAGGCGGTAGGCACCTATTTGGCTTTCGTCAACAGTCGAAATTCGAACAGTTGTTCTGGTTTCGCGCGGTGGCAGAATTCCGGCGACTTTGTCGCCGGAATTTTCTCTCGACAGGCTATTCCAATGATGTGGGACTATGCCGAAGTGAACGTGTTTTCCATGTCGACTCAAAACTGGATGGCTCAGGTTGACTGGGTTGTTAAATCAATTCAGACATTGCCTGACAGCGGGCAGGCTGGCTGGTCATTCCAAGCTGATGCAACTCTGGCCAACAGCTTAAGTGCAGGGCAGGCTAATTCAGTGCAACCAGTTCTTTCTACCGATCCTCCATACTATGACAATGTTGGTTACGCCGATCTTTCGGATTTCTTTTACGTGTGGCTGAGAAAAATGCTGAGAGATCCCTTCCCCAATCTCTTTGCTACGCTTGCCACGCCCAAGGCCGAGGAGATGGTTGCCACACCGTATCGCCACGGAAGTAAACAGGAAGCAGAAACTTTTTTCCTTCACGGTATGACGCGGGCAATGCAACAACTCGTCGAACGCTCCCATCCTACCATGCCTATCACCATCTACTACGCCTTCAAACAGGCCGAGAAGAAGGGAGAAGGTATCATTAGCACCGGATGGGAGACGTTTCTCGATGCAGCAATCAGTGTCGGTCTCGCAATTACTGGCACTTGGCCAGTGCGGACAGAAAGAGGCGCGCGTTCGTTAGCCATTGGCACAAACGCCCTTGCCTCCAGCATCGTTCTCGTCTGTCGGAAACGCTCTACCAATGCACAAATAGCCACACGCCGCGAATTCGTTGACGCGCTCAAGGACGAGTTGCCCGTCGCCCTTCGAATGATGCAGGCCGGCAGCATCGCGCCCGTCGACCTCGCCCAAGCCGCCATCGGACCCGGAATGGCAGTCTTCAGCCGCTACACGCGCGTCCTCGGCGTCAGCGGCCAGCCTCTTTCGGTACGTGAAGCCCTCTCGCTCATCAACCAAACCCTTGAAGAGGCTCTCGCCGAACAAGAAGGCGACTTCGACGCCGACACACGCTGGGCCGTAGCCTGGTTCGAACAGGTCGGCTTCAACCAGGGCGATTTCGGCATCGCCGAGACCCTCTCCAAGGCCAAGAACACCAGCGTCGACGGCATGATCGAAGCCGGAATCCTCAACGCCGGCGGCGGCCAGGTTCGCCTCCTTTGCCCCGACGAACTCCCCGACGACTGGGACCCCGAAACCGACACCCGTCGCACCGTCTGGGAAATGGTCCATCACCTGATCCGCGTACACAGCCAGTCCGGCGAGGCAGGAGCCGCCGAACTGCTGGCCAAGCTCCGCGCCGACGCCGAGTCCGCCCGCGAACTCGCCTACCGCCTCTACCGCATCTGCGAACAGAAGAACCGCGCCCAGGAAGCCTTAGGGTATAATGCCCTCGTACAAAGCTGGCCGGAGATCGCCCGCCTCGCCCGTGAACGCCCGCAGGCGGAGCAGGCAACATTGCTCAGCGAGGCCGGGGGCCCACAGTGACCAACAACGAGACAGTCGTTGATACGATGGTAGAGCGCATCGTCGCACACTTCCAGCCCGCGCGCATCCTGCTCTTCGGCTCGCGGGCACGCGGCACGGACAACCGCTGGAGCGACGTCGACCTGCTTGTTGTAATGGAGGAGGTAGCGGACAAACGCCGCGCGGCAGTCGAAATGCGGCGGACATTGAGCGACCTGCCGGTCAGCAAAGATATAATCGTGACGACGCCGGAGGAGATTGCCCGCCGCGGTCACATAGTTGGAACTGTCCTCCGCGCCGCGCTGCGCGAGGGGAAGGTTGTGTATGACCGGAGCTGATGTAGTCGTGCAAGAGGCCAGGCGATGGCTGCAGTTCTCCGCGGAGGATCTTGATGTCGCCCAGCGCCTGCTGACGGACCGTTTGTCAGCCCCCCGTCACGTCTGCTGGCTCTCTCAGCAAGCTGCAGAGAAGGCGCTGAAAGCCGCTCTGGTGCTGGAGGAAATTGACTTTCCTTATACGCACGACCTGAACGTTCTGCGGAATCTGCTGCCGGACAGTTGGATCCTGCGGGCTGACCATTCTGAATTGGCTGATTTGACCGAGTGGGCCGTGGAAGCCAGATATCCCGGCGAGTGGCCCGAGGCTACCGAGTCGGATGCGGCCCGTGCCGAGTCGGAGGCCCGTGCCACGCGCGATTCTGTAGTGACAGAGTTCCAAAGGCGCGGTATCAACGTGAATCAGAGCGTAAAATGAAGTCGTCTCCCCTCTCTTCTGTGGAGTAGTGAAGATATGGACGACACACACAACGACAGCGGCTTGCCGCTCCCCGATCTCTACATCGAGAACTTCCGCGGCATCAGGAAACTGTCGATCCCGCGTCTGGGGCGGGTGACGCTGCTGGCGGGGCGCAACGGCGTGGGCAAGACGACCGCGCTGGACGCCATCCGGGTCTACGCGGCGCGCGGGCGACATCAAGCGCTGGCCCGCGTCTTGGATGTTCACGACGAGATCACTACGCCCAGTGATCCTCGCCAAGATGGAACAGTTCACATCAACTGGGCGGCGCTGTTCTATGAGCGCACCATTCGCGAGGAAGCGCCTGTGTCGATCGGTCCAAGAGAAAAGACAGGTCAGCTGAGGATCAGAGCAACTGTCCCGGACTACGGGGATCCTGCATTTTCTCGCATGTCGCATACACTCCTGCATCGCCTTTTGGAAGACGGTCTGCCACTGTTTGAGGTCGATTGCCAGGGGCACGGCTACTTTCTCATACCGCTTGCCTATGGTGGAAGCGCGTCGAGCGTTGAAGAGTTGCTTCCGGAAATAGAGTGTGAACTCGTTGGCCCGGGCGCGCTGGCGCGGTCCGACATGGCGCGTATGTGGAATAAGGTCGCCCTGACCGATGACGAGGAGAGGATAGCGCGGTCAATTGGGTTGACTTGCGGCCTTGAAGTCAGCCGCGTCGGCATGATCGGCGACGACGTACGCGAGAACGGGGGCGACAGGCTGCGGGGCCTCGTCAGGCTCAAGAGCCACAAGCGTCCAGTACCGTTGCGAAGCCTCGGCGAAGGCGCGATACGGCTATTCGGCGTCGCCTTGGCGCTCGCCAACAGCCGCGATGGTTTCCTCCTCATTGACGAAGCCGAGAACGGCATTCACCACTCCGTGCAGCGAAATTACTGGCGCATGGTGCTACAGACCGCCCACGAAAACAACGTTCAAGTCTTCGCCACGACGCACA
>JAPPKT010000279.1 GCA_028819675.1 Caldilineaceae bacterium
TGGGATGGTACCAGATCGTGATGACTGTGCGCCGTTCATCGGTCTGGTTGGCGTATGAGCCATGGAGCAGCCTGGAGTCACCGATCACCAGATCGCCGGCGCGCACGGGCACAGCCTGATCTTCCGGCAATGGATGGTAGGCAGGATGGTTCGGGTCGGTGGCACGGCGCAACTCATCCGTATGGGCAGTATGCACGACGTCGTGCATGCGGTGGCGCTTGCGGTGGGAACCGGAGATGACGCGCAGGCAGCCGTTCTCGATGCGCGTATCGACCAGATAGTACATGGCAAAGACCTGCAGGGGGAGGTCGGTATAGCTGAGCGGATCGTTCCAACCCCACCAGTCCTGATGCCAGAACAGGGGGGGTGAGTGGCCGGGCTTGCTGATGACAAAGCCGGAGGACCAGCGCGGCTTTGGGTAGCCCATAGAGGCCAGTGCGTCGAGGGCGGGTTGATAGGCGACCAGTTCGGCGAAGAAGGGATCATCGTAGACGCTGATCATGCTGCCGGTGGATTTCTGCTCTTCGAAGTGCTCGGCGGACTGGGCGGCGATGAGGCCGTCGCTGGCGGCGCGTACGCGGGCCAGCATTTCGGGAGACAGTACCTGCTCGAAGACACAGTAGCCGTCTTTAATCAACTGGGTCCTTTTGTCCTGGGCCATGGTTGTTGTGGTCATGATGCCTCTCCTGCGTAGTGAGGTACGGAGTAAGAGCATGAATGGAGGTGCGGGGATGCGTACGGTCGTTTACTGCCATGTTCACGAGAAGGGCGGTAAGAATCGACATCCCCCTACGAAATTGTCCCTATTGTAACAGAGAGACAAGGGTCTATGCATACTGACGCTACGATGCGAGAATGCTCTCATTCGGAGATCTGGGATACAATCGCGGTGTGTCCTCAAGTAGCAATTGAAGGGAATCAGCTATGATCATCGGCCTCGATATTGGCACGACGTCGTTGAGTGCGGTAGTTCTGAATCCGGAGAGCGGCAGGCAAGCAGCCCACCGGACTGTTGCCAACCGCGCTGGTTCGTCGCCGGGTCCTGGGCGGGCTGAACTGGACCTGGCGCAGTTGTACGAACTGGCGGTGGAGTGCCTGGCAGGACTGGTGACGCAGGCAGATTTGGGCCCGTCGGACATCAAAGGCATCGGGGTCACGGGACAGCAGCACGGTGTTGCCCTGATCAGGCCGGACGCTACGCAGGCCGGACCCGCGATTACGTGGCAGGACTTGCGAGTGCAGGAGCCGCTGCCAGGCACTGACAGGCCGGTGCTGGAGCGGTTTATCGCCGTTGCGGGAGGGCGCGAGGCCTTTCGCAATACCGGCTGTCTGCCGGCAGCGGGGTTTCTGGGGCCCAGCCTGTACTGGCTCAGGTTGCAGGATGCTCTGCCCGATCCCCCGGTGACTGCCTGCTTTGTCCCGGATGCGGTGGTCTCGTTCCTCACGGGAACGTCGGTGGTGTGTGAGCCGACGCTGGCGGGGAGCTCCGGGATCTTCGACATCCGGGCGAACTGTTGGGATTCGAGGTTGTTGGAGCGGTTGGAGCTTCCGGCGCATTACTTCCCGCCGATCGGGGGCGCCGGGGATGTTGTGGGGGGACTGCGGCGCGAGTTGGCAGAAGCTGTCGGTTTGGAGCCGGGCACGCCGGTGACGGTTGCGCTGGGGGACAATCAGGCCAGTTTTATTGGCAGCGCGCCGGAGCCGGGCCGGAGTCTACTTCTGAATGTGGGAACCGGGGGCCAGATTTCTGCGCGCACGGACAGTTTTCATTTCATTCCCGGGTTGGAGAACCGCCCTTTTCCAGGGAGACAGTATCTACTGATAGGGGGAGGGCTGTTCGGGGGTCGTTCCTATGCCTACTTGCAGGGATTTTTTCAGCAGGTGGGCGCCGAGCTCCTGGACACGGACGTGCCGGACGACCTCTACGAACGGATGACGGAGCTGGCGGCGACGGTCCCTGCCGGGAGCGACGGGCTGCGCTGTGAACCTTTTTTCACTGGCAGCCGCACGGACCCGGGTCTGCGCGCATCGTTGAGCGGGCTCTCACCCGACAACTTCACGCCCGCCCATTTCGCGCGCGCATTGCTCGAAGGCATGGCGGACGGCTTCTTCACTTTTTTCGAACAGATGAAGCCAGTGGTGGGAGAGCCGCCGCTCCTGGTGGGTGCGGGAAACGGGGTCCGGCAGAACCGGCTGCTGGCCCAGATCCTGGCGCGCCGTTTCGAGAAGACGTTGCTGATTCCGAGCCATGCGGAAGAGGCGGCGGTGGGTGCGGCGGTGGCGGCGTCGGTTGGATTGGGTATCTTCGGGGACCTGGAGACGGCGGCGGCGATGCTGGACTACGCGGCCGCTGTCGAACCGTAGCAAAGAAAACCGGGGCCGCGCGGCCCCGGTCGAAAAAACGATCACCTTAGAGCTACTCCCTCACGTGCATATCGCCCAGCACAATCCACTTGTAGGTGGTCAACTCTTCGAGCCCCATGGGCCCGCGGGCGTGGAGTTTCTGCGTGCTTATCGCGACTTCGGCGCCGAGGCCGAATTGGCCGCCGTCGTTGAAGCGGGTGCTGGCGTTGACGAAGACGGCCGAGGAGTTGACGGCATCGACGAAGCGCTGGGCGTTGTTCCAGTCCTGCGTGAGAATGCCGTCGGAGTGGTCCTGGCTGTGCTCTTGAATGTGCTCGATGGCCTCGTCAAGTGAGTCCACCAGTTTGACGCCAAGGATAAGCGTCATCCATTCGGTGTCCCAGTCATCGGGCCCGGCGGGGATGACGGTTGCGCCGTTGTCAGTGAGATGGGGCATGGCGTCCGGTGTCGCGCGTATCTCGACACCGCACTCGGCCATGCGCTGCGCCAGTTTGGGCAGAAACTCGGACGCGATCTGGCGATTGACGAGGAGGGTATCAAGGGCGTTGCAGACGGAGGGGCGTTGGGTGCGGGCGTTGACGATGACGTCCATGCCGCGTTCCTGATCGGCGGTGATGTCAACATAGTAGTGACAGATGCCGATGCCGCCGGTGATGACGGGAATGGTGCTCTGGTCGCGGCAGAGGCGGTGGAGACTGTTGCCGCCGCGGGGGATGAGCATATCTACGTATTCGTCCATGCGCAGGAACTGGGAGACAAGGGCTCTGTCGGGGTTGCCGATGTACTGGATGGCTTCGCTGGGCAGGCCCTGGGCTTGGAGCGCGTCGGCGATTACGGAGACGAGCGCCAGATTGCTGCGCAGGGTCTCTTTGCCGCCGCGGAGGATGACGGCGTTGCCGGTCTTGAGGCTGAGGACGGCGATATCGATGGTGGTGTTGGGGCGGGCCTCGTAGATGACGCCAAGGACGCCGATGGGGATGCGGCGGCGGCTGAGGCGGAGCCCGTTGGGCAGGAGGCGGCTTTCGAGCTCGGCGCCTACCGGGTCGGGGAGGGCAGCCACTTTGCGGGTGTCGTCGGCCAGACCGCGTATGCGGTCGGGTGTCAGGAGCAGGCGGTCGAGCAGGGCGTCGCTGAGGCCGTTGGCACGGCCCTCGGCGATGTCGAGTTCGTTCTGCGCCAGGACCTCCACGCTGCGTGCTTCCAGCGCGTCGGCGATGGCGTGAAGCGCCTCATTTTTGCGGGTTGAGGACAGCCCGGCCAGTTTGCGGCTGGCTAGGCGCGCGGCCTGTCCCATCGCCTCGAGGTCTATCTGCTGCGTCCCCGGCTGGAAAGACTCATTTTGAGAAAGTTTAACTGCATTCTGTTCGGTCGCGCCTGGTTTCTTGACTGCTATGGTCATGTATTTCCTCCCTGCCCTATTCCAACAGGATCATGTCATTGCGGTGGAGGGCCACCTGCCCGTAATCATATCCGAGCCGTTCACTAATCTCGTGGGACTGGCAGCCGCGAATGAGATTCAGGTCAGCGCTGCTGTAGCGGGTGATGCCGCGGGCCAGATTTGGCCCGTTTTTCTCCTTTACGTAGACGGCGTCGCCGCGCTCGAACTCGCCGTGGACGGTTGTGATACCGACTGGAAGAAGGCTATTGCCTTGATGGCGCAGGGCTTTGGCGGCGCCGGCATCCACCAGGAGATGGCCCGAAGGGGCGGGGCCGGCCAGGATCCAACGTTTGCGGTTTTCCAGGGGTTCTTCCTGAGCGGGGAAGCGAGTCCCCACTTGCTTACCGGAGACTGCGCGCAAGATCACATCGGGCGCGCTGCCGTTGGCGATCACGACATCGGTGCCGGCGCGGCAGGCGATATCGGCGGCCTGCAGTTTGGTACTCATGCCGCCAATCCCCAGGTTGGACGGCGTGCTGCCGGCGAGGGCGCGCAAGGAATCGTCAATCGTCTGGACTTCAGGAATCAACTGCGCGTTGGGGTCGGTGCGCGGGTCGGCCGTGAAGAGGCCCTCCTGGTCGGTTAACATAAGCAGGAGGTCGGCGTTGGTCAGGACTGCGACGAGTGCCGAGAGATTGTCATTGTCGCCAACCTTGATTTCGTCGACGACAACAGCGTCGTTTTCGTTGACGATTGGTACTATCTTGTGCTCCAAGAGGGCATTGAAGGTGTCGCGGACGTTGAGAAAACGCTGACGGTTTTCGGTGTCCGCCCTGGTGAGCAAGATTTGGCCGACGTGTATGCTATAGATTTCGAAGAAGCGTTCCCACAGGAGCATCAGACGACTCTGGCCGACGGCGGCAAGCATCTGCCGGCTGGAAAGCGTGGTGGGCAACTCCGGGAATCGCAGGCGGGCGCGACCGGCGGCCTGCGCGCCGGAGGAGCAGACGATCAACTCTTTATTCTGATGATGGAGCGCGGCTATCTGGCGGGTCAGCTCCACCATTTGGGGCTGGTTGAGGAACCGGGTGCCCTTGGTAAGTACGCCCGTACCCAACTTGACGACGATTTTGCGATACATTTCTGGAGCTCTGCCGGAAAAAGCAGGACCTATTCAGCAGTTGCCGGTTTTTTATGTGGCAACTCTGATTCGCTGGATTTGGTCTAACAGTATAATGCAGTGAAGGAGGATCGGGCAATCGGATAGCTGAAGGTGGTGCGGTTCAGTTTTGGGGTGGGAACAGTCTGGCGGGGAGTCAGTGCCAACGGTGGCTGGGGTGGTTTACCGTCTTTGGGCGAGACGCAGTGCAGGCGCCAGGCCTAGTCTTATCGTGGGGTCCGTTAATTGGAGAGGGCACGAGGGCAGGCACAAGGCCTGCCCCTACAGAGAGTTGATGGGACTGGCGGGACGTGGTCTGGCTGGACACCTTCGATTAGGCACCTGTCA
>JAPPKT010000513.1 GCA_028819675.1 Caldilineaceae bacterium
ACGCCCCCTCTCCTACAACACGCCTCATCGACCGGGTGTCGACATTGGTGACGGGTGCCTAATTGAAAGTGTCCAGCCAGACCACGTCGCGCCAGTCCCATCAACACTCTGTAGGTGCCTGCCCTCGCGCCCCCTCCATTTAACGGACCCCACGATTAGGCCAGGCCAGGCGCCCACACAGCGTCTCGCCAATAGCCGGCAAACATTTCCAGCCACCGCTGGCACTGATTCCCCGCCAGACTGTTCCCATCCCAAATCTGGGATGCACCTGACTCACCCTGAATGCACCGAGGCTTCCGGGCTGAAATCGGTGCCAGAACCAAGTGAGAGAAGCCAACTCAGTCCCGCACGCGGCAACGAACCGCTCCGTGCTCCTGTTCTCAACCGAACTCCCCCGCGAATCTCCGAACTTCGTCCGCGTTCGACACATTCACCCGCTGTCCCCTCCGGTGGATGCGCCTCATCAGTCCCGTAAGCACACTGCCGGGGCCGATCTCCACAGCCGTCTCGACACCGCCTTCGACCGCATGCTGCATCGAACTGGTCCACCTGACACTGCCTGTCAGCTGCGCGTTCAACTCCTGGCGGATCGCTGACGCGCTGTCAAGTGGCTGCCCGCTGGTATTGCCAATCACGGGAGCAAGCGGCTCCCGCACCTTGGTTGCTTCGATCCGAGCGCTCAACTGCGAGGCGGCCGGCCCCATCAAAGGGCAGTGAGCGGCAATGCTGACCGCCAGCGGCACGACTCGCCGCGCACCTGCACCCTCCAGCTCGGTAATGGCGGTCGCGATGCTATCCTCGTCACCGGAAATTACGACCTGCCCGGGACAGTTATCGTTTGCGACCTGCGCAACCCCAGCGCTTGCCGCAGCCGCCTCCGCACAGATCCCGGCAACCACGCTCTCCTCCAGACCGATCACTGCCACCATCCGCCCCGGCTGCTTCGCGCCCGCCTCCTTCATGAGCCGGCCCCGCTCGCGCACCAGGCGCAACCCGTCGGCCAAGCCGATGCAACCGGCCGCGGCCAGAGCCGTATACTCGCCCATCGAGTGACCCGCGAAATAAGCGGGCCGCGGCAGACATCCCATCTCCTCCTGCATGGCACGCAACGCCGCCAGACTCGAGGCAAACAGCGCCGGCTGCGCGTTGATCGTATCCGTCAGCAGGTCCTCAGGCCCTTCAAAGCAAATCCTGCTGATCGCCGCGCCCAGAACGTCGTCCGCCTCTGTGAACACCGCACGTGCGCTCGAGTACGCCTCGGCCAGTTCCTTAGCCATGCCCACGTGCTGGCTGCCCTGTCCTGGAAACAGAAAAATCAACGGCCTGGATTCTTCACCGTACGCTAGCGGTAAACTCATCTGGCTCAGGCTTCTTCTTCGTCCATGTCCACGACCTGCATTCGGCCCATATATGTCCCGCAATGCGGGCAGACCCTGTGCGGCAGCGTCTTTTCATTGCACTGCGCGCAGGTCACGAGTCGCGGAGCCCCGATCGCGTGGTGCGCACGGCGCCGGTTGCGCCGGCCCTTACTGATCTTCCTTTTCGGTAGCGGTCCCATATCCCGTTCTCCTCAGTCTATTCACCGCGAGGTTTATCTTGCAGCGCCAGCAGCGCCTCCCAACGCGGGTCGATCCCCTCGGCTTCAGATGATGTCTGCTTGCCCACCGTATCGGCAAGAGCAGACTCAGATAGCAACTGTATGTATCTTGGACAAGCATCTGGGTCGGCGCTGCCGCTTGCCGGGTCAATGTAGTCGCAGGCAGCTACGATCGGTACGGAGAGCCAGATGTTCTGACGCACAACCTCGGAAATGTCGAGAATGTGCTGCGCATCGATAAGCAGCGCCTCGTCAGTCAGGTCCTCCGCCTGACCTTCAAACTCCTCGGGCGAAAGAAAGCGCCCTGTCTGTATGTCTGTCAAGGGACGAAAGCTCTCGGAAAACTCGACCGACACCTGAACGTTGACCGGTTCCAGGCAGCGCCCGCACTGCAATGAAAGCGCAACGCGCAAGTCACCCGTGGCCAGCACACCGCTGTGAATGCGCAACAGCACCAGGTCTCCGGTCAGTTTGCCCAGCGGCGTCAGACCGCCATCGAGGTTCGTGATGTCATCGTCGAGCTCGTACTCTCTTGAAGCGCCGGTCGCCTCCTTCATCAGTTGTGCAACATTGAACTCCATCAACCGTTCCTCCTGCCCGGCTTCTGCAAGTACGCCTGGGCCCGCACCGAACTCACCTCGGCACGCCGACCCCAACTTGCACCCAGTGCAATATGCCTTCCAGCAACCGGCCGGGCGGCAATCTCCGCACAACGTGGCGACCGCACAAACAGCGATTATATAAGGATGGCGGACGATCCGCCAAAAGTCTACGTCTACAGTGGATGGGCGGGAATGCCAAACTGCACTGTACCCCCTCCCGATCGAAACTGATGTCGATCGAAAGGCTTCGATTTTGGACGGAACTGAATCTGGATGGTATAAACACAGGGTCATCCATTGAGTTTTGTCAATTTTTACAATATAAACTGTGTAAATTGACAAAACCCATTTCTTGTAGTAAGATTGAACAAATACGTCTAAGCAGGCCTGACTAAGATGTGTGCTCTGCAACGCATCCGGCCCTGAACAGCAGGGAACAATCCAATGTCTATCGGTCCGGACCAGAACTCACCCGCATGGCAGATCCTTGAATACCTGCAACGCAATCCTTCCGCAACCATCAAGGACTTTGAATCCTTACTGGGCGTGACGACAACGGCCGTCCGTCAGCATCTCAACGCCCTTCAGGCCGATGGCTATCTGGACCGGCGAGAGGAGCGCTCCGGAGTAGGGCGTCCACATTACATCTACGTAGCTACCGACGCTGCCCGGGAACTGTTCGCATGCCGCTGTGATGTGCTCGCTCTGACCATGCTCCAGGAAATGTACGGAATGGTCGGCGCCGAACAGATGGGCACCCTTCTGAATCGCGTCGGCGTTAGACTCGCAGAAAGGTACGCAGAAAGCGTCAGTGCGGCCGAACTGCAGCATCGCGTCGAGGAACTGGCCGGGGCTCTGAGTCGGCAAGGCGTACTCACCGACGTAACCGCGTCCGAAAGCAATACCATAGCCTTGAAGATGTATAACTGCCCCTATCACGACCTTGCAATCGCACATCGCGAGATCTGCGAAATGGATCAGCTGATGATGCAGCAGGCCCTGGGCGCAGATGTCTCTCTGGATGACTGCATAATGGACGGGCATGGCAACTGCTCTTTTGTGATTACCCAGAGCAGTAACGCCCAACTTGAACTCGAGTCCTGAACCGGTCATCCGCATTGAAAGTTTCTTATCGTGTTGATCACGGCTGGCACCAGCCGTCACATTGAGGAGTCACGAAAGTCATGAGTACACTAGCAATTCAAGACCTGCACGTCTCTGTAGGAGATACTGAAATTCTCAAAGGTGTGGACATCACGCTGCACACCGGCGAGATCCATGCAATGATGGGACCGAACGGCTCTGGGAAATCGACGCTTTCCTACGTGATCGCAGGCCATCCCCACTACGAAGTAACGCAGGGCGACATCCTTGTCGACGGCGAAAGCATCCTCGATATGGATGCCGATGAACGCGCCAGATCGGGAATCTTCCTCGCCTTCCAGTATCCTGTCTCGATTCCCGGCGTCAGTGTCGCCAACTTCCTGCGTACCGCCGTTTCCAACGTGCGCGGCTATACCAGCAAAGAGACCGAGAGTAACGCCAACGGTGTCATCGGCAGCAACCTCATGCCCATGCGCGAGTTCCGACGCGAACTGAATACCAAGATGAAGGAGTACAACGTCGATTCCAGTTTTGCCCGCCGCTACCTCAATGATGGTTTCTCCGGCGGCGAGAAGAAGCGCACCGAGGTATTGCAGATGGCTATGCTGGAACCAAAATTCGCGATCCTCGACGAATCCGACTCCGGCCTGGACATCGACGCCCTGCAGGTCGTCTCGGACGGCATCAATAAGCTGGCCACGCAGGACCGGGGATTCCTGCTCATCACCCACTATCAGCGCATACTCAACTTCGTCAAGCCCGATTTCGTCAGTATCTTCTTCGGCGGGCGCATCGTTACCACCGGAGGACCCGAACTGGCTGTGGAATTGGAAGAAAAAGGCTACAAGTGGGTTGAAGATGAGTTTGTGGCTCGGGCTTTGGCCGCCTGACAAGCGAAGGCAACACAAAAGGTAGGCAAAACAGAGCCGGGGCTCCCTCGGCAGAGCAGTCTACAAGTGAGGTCAAGGACTCGAAGGCAAAGGTGAACACACAACCCGTCCTGCCAGTCCTGCTAGAGGAGGATTAACGTGGCATCAAATACCGATCTACAACATCTTGAAGGCGTCAAAGAAGAGTACCGCTACGGCTTTCGCGACGAAGAAAACGCCGTTTTCAAGTCCGAAAAAGGCCTGACGCACCAGGTAGTCGACCAGATTTCCGACATCAAGAACGAGCCCGACTGGATGCGCCGGTTCCGGCACGACGCACTCGACATCTTCTTCTCCAAGACGATGCCGACCTGGGGTGCCGATCTGAGCGGCATCGACTTCGACAACATCTACTACTATCTGCGCCCCGCCGAAAAGCAGGGCAAGAGCTGGGACGACGTGCCCGAGGACATCAAGCGCACCTTCGACCGCCTCGGTATCCCCGAAGCTGAACGCAGATTCCTCGCTGGCGTCGGCGCCCAGTACGAGTCTGAAGTCGTCTACCACAGCCTGAAGGAAGAGTGGGAAAAGCTTGGCGTTGTCTTCCTCGACATGGACAGCGGCCTCCGCGAACATGAAGACATAGTCAAGGAGTACTTCGCCACCGTCATCCCGGCCGCAGACAACAAGTTTGCCGCGCTTAACAGTGCAGTCTGGAGCGGCGGCAGCTTCGTCTATGTACCGGCAGGCGTTCACGTCGACATTCCCTTGCAGGCCTACTTCCGCATCAACGCCGAAAATATGGGGCAGTTTGAACGCACCCTTATCGTCGTCGAAGAGGGTGCCAGCGTCCACTACGTCGAAGGCTGCACCGCGCCTATTTACTCAAGTGACAGCCTCCACAGCGCCGTCGTCGAAATAATCGTCAAAAAGGGCGGACGCTGCCGCTACACGACCATCCAGAACTGGAGCACCGACGTCTACAACCTTGTCACCAAGCGCGCAATGGCCTACGAAGACGCCACCATGG
>JAPPKT010000528.1 GCA_028819675.1 Caldilineaceae bacterium
CTAACCGCCCCCACCGCCCGGAACTGCAGTGGTCAGTGGTCAGTGGTTAGTGGTTAGTGGCCGCGTTCTGGCTGCCTTAGATTTGATAGCGGAGTGGGCATGGTTTGGTCTCGGCCATAGGTATACGATTGGGTCTCCCGGCCTGCGTGTGTCCTGGTGATTGGCGCCGGGGGCCTCTTGTGACTTGCTAAGTGCGGGGATGGTCGGAGCGTCCTGCACAGGACAGGCAGCGAACGATTCAAGAATCCTTTGCGCGCCCTGCCGACAGCATTGGGCGGACTGCCTTCAGGGAGCTGTTACGGCACGCAGACGGGGGATTGACCGGAAGATCCCAGACCAGATTGGATAGGGGGCAGGCTCACGCTCCCAGATCTTTGAGGAGTTGTATTTTCTTCATTCGCCGCGGGTCTGCCGTTTCGAACAGCCGGTCGGAGACGAGCCTACCGGTCTTTTTCGACCATTTTTCGGAATACCACTTGTTGAAGTTGGCGATGTGGTCGATTTCCCATTGCATGCGCGGCGCTGTGCGCATCATCCAGGCCATCTGACGCCGGTTGGCGCCTCCTCCCCACGAAGAGTGCCAGATGCGCGTCTGGAAGGCGATTACGTCTCCCTTGCCTGCGGGCAGGTCGTAGCGTCCGGGGAAGTCCTGCGTCTCATAGCCGAGCACACGTTCGTCGATCTGCTTTTCGAGGTCGTTGTAATGGAGGGGCCACAGGTGGCTGCCGGGAATGAAGCTAAGGCAACCCTTTCCGGGCGCTACCTCGTCCAGATAAAAGGTCAGCTTGGCCTCGATCGCAGGTTCGGGTGAGCCGCCATCGCGATGCCAGTTTGTGTCCCCATCGTGGATCTGCCCGTCAGAACTGCCGTAGAAGATGCAATCTTCACCGAGCAGGTCTTCGGCGATGGCTGCCAGGTTGGGATGATCGAGAAGGTTGTAGAAGTATGGGTCGGCCTCGATCAGCGGGAGGATGACGCGGTGCCCGTCCGGGAAGATGCGCGCCCCTGCCTCGGAGCTATCGCCCTGGGTCTCACCTCGGGCGATGATTTCGTCGAACCGCCAGGAGAATTCATCGACCTCTTCCGACGTGAGCGCGCCGTCTACTTTGACAAAGCCTAAGGCATGAAAGTGTGTTACTTGCTCGCCAGTCAGCATATTTCGGTTCCTTCCTTTTGCGATTGGCTTGAAGAGCTCAGAGTGCGGGGCAGCCGGTACTCACAGCGTAGTGCCCAGTACTTTGCAGATTCGTGTTGGTTAAGTGATCCGTCCCTCATAGTATACGAGACGGTTCGATAGGCGGAACGAGATGACGGTTAGCGTCATGATCACAATGAACAGGATCATGCCCAGGGCGGCGGCGTATCCCATCCTGAAGTTTTCGAAGGCGTGGCGGTAGAGGTAGAGCACAAAGAAGAGGGTTGAGTTTGCGGGTCCTCCATTTGTGATCACGAAGCTGTTGGTAAAGACCTGGAACGAGCCGATGATACCGATGATGAAGTTGAAGAAGATGACGGGGGAGATCATGGGAAGGGTGACGTTCCAGAAGGAGGCCCAGCGGCCAGCGCCGTCCAGCGAGGCGGCTTCGTAGAGCTGTGTCGGGACGCCTTGCAGGCCTGCCAAGTAAAGGACCATACCGCCGCCGACGGCCCACAGGCTCATGGCGACAAAGGCGGGCAGAGTCCAGGTGGTGCTGAACAGCCAGTTGGGCCCGGTAATGCCGATGAGGCTCAGAGCGTAGTTGACGATTCCGGCTTCAGGCGTAAAAACCCATATCCACATGTAGGCAACGGCGACACCGGATACCACCGCAGGGAGGTAGTAGATGGTGCGATAGAGTGACATGCCGCGCACTTTTTGGTTCAACAGAACGGCCAGGGCGACGCCAAGGATCACGCCGAGGAAGACGGTGCTGAGCGAATAGACAGCGGTGACCCACAGGCTTTTCCAGAACAGGGGGTCGCGGGTGAACATTTTGTCGTAGTTTGCAAGGCCGACAAAGTTTGGTGGTGTGAGGATGTCGTACCTGGTCAGGCCCAGGTAGCCCGCCGCGATCAGCGGGCCGAATTCGAAGGCCAGGAACCCGACAATCCAGGGACTGATGAAGAGATAGCCGGCTATATTCTCAAAGAGCGCAGTACGCGAAAGGCGCGTTCTGCGAAATGGAGACGAAGCCTGGCTGACTGCTGTTGCCATTGCGAAGACTCAGTAGGTAGTGCGATGGTGTGTTGCCGGGGATCGGTGACCACTTTTTGCAGGCACCAATCCCCTGGACCATACTCGTCAGACGGTTAGATGTCTTCCAGAATCACGTCAATCGCCTTAGTCGCTGCGTTCATTGCTTCCTGGGTGGTTTTCTCGCCCAGGATTGCGAGTTCGTATTCGGAGCGGAATGCGTTCAAGATCTCGGTCGTGCTGGGGCCCCAGTATTCGCCGGTGGAGAGCCCGGTAATGGGCAGGTGAAGCGTGAGGAAGTCCGCCTGACGTTCGTTGGTGATGGCGCTCTTGACGGTCGCCTCCATGCGATAGTTGATGGGGAAGAGGGTAATCTGGTAGTCGAGTGAATCCTGGTTGATCGCGCGCCAGATAAAGAACTCCCATGCGGCGTCGATCTTTTCGGATTTAGACCAGATCGCTTCCATGTGTACGCTGCCGGCATAGATATCGACAGCGGGCGGATTGGAGGTTGACGGCCAAAAGGTCATCCACTGGTTGGTGGTGTCGTTGGCGGTACGTTTGAGCCACGTGTCCCAGTCGGCAAGGACCATCGGCCACATTGCGATCTTGCCGCCGGCGGTGGGAAATTCTCCCAAGGCCTGATCTGCGCCAGGCTTCATACTGAACTCTCTCCAGGCGACGAGCTGGTCTATGGCTTCGACGGCTTCCGGCTGGTCGAGCAGGCATTTGGATTCGTCTTCGTTGATGATTTGCCCGCCGTTTTGCCAGATGGTGGTGAGATAGAGGTCAGCGGCCAGGAGCGGCGAGGTGATTGCGAAGGACTCGTCGCCGCGGTTCAGTTTCGGACCCGCTTCGGCCACGTCGGCCAGAGTCCAGTCTTCGTTGGGCAGGTCGAGGCCGGCTTCTTCGAAACGATCCTCGCTGTAGGCGAGCCCGCGCAGGATCACCGAGTTTGTGGGGAGCCCGTAGATTTCGCCTTCGATGGTGCCCCAGTCGCTGTCGGCGGGAAACTCAAAGTCGTCCATCACGACGTCGGGATCATTGGCGAGAAACTCGGTAATTGGGAGGGCGACCTGTTTGCGCTTGATCTGAATCCACCAGGGGCCGCCGATGAACCAGAGGTCGGGGGCGGTGCCGGCGGCGACATCGATCAGCAGTTTATCGGCGTGTTCGCCCCAGGGGACGAGTTCAAATTCTACATGAACGGTGTCGCTCTGCTCGTTGAACATATCGACCTGTTTGTCGAGCGGACCGATCACCTGTGCATAGCGGACGGAGGTCTTTTCCATGCTGGGGGCGGCATCATCCGCGCCGGCGTCAGCGCTTCCCGAATCTGGCGAGGGTCCTCCACATGCTTGCAGGAAAGGGACAGCGGCTCCGACGACGGCGGCACCGCGCAAGAACTGTCTACGGCTAAATCTCTGGTTCGACATGACTTTCTCCTTCTTCTTGAGAATGAATCGCGAATGCTCTTCTTGCTGCGAACTCTTGCCGGTGGAAATAGGTGCCAGAAGAGACTGACTTTAGCCTTTGATACCAGAAAAGGTGACCCCCTGGATAAAGTAACGTTGGGCGAAGAAGAATACCAGCAGCGGAGGAAGCAGTAACATCGTGGAGCCGGCCATCAGGTGGGGCATGTTTGGCCGGACCGAGGAAGAGGCCGCGGTGGCCATGAAGTGAAGGCCCACAGCCAGCGTCAGCATGTCGCGGCTGCGCAGGAAGATGAGGGGACCGAAGAAGTCGTTCCAGGTTCCAAGGAAAGAGAAGATTGCGACCGCGGCCAGAGCCGGTTTGATCAGGGGCAGAGCGATACGCAGATAGATTCCGAGCCAACCGCAGCCGTCAATGCGGGCGGCATCGTCGAGTTCCGGGTTGATGGTCAAGATAAACTGGCGCAGCAGGAAGATAAAAAATGCGCCGCCGCCGAACCAGGCGGGCACAATCAGGGGCAGGTACGTGTTCAGCCAGTCAAGGTCGCGGAAGAGGATGTAGAGGGGGATGATGGTCACCTGGCCGGGCACCATCATCGTGCTGAGGACGAGAATGAAGATGGCATCGCGGCCAAAGAAGCGTATGCGTGCGAACCCGAACGCAACCAACGAGGCGCTCAAGAGCCGGCCCACCAGGACGCCCAGGGTGATGATCATGGTGTTTGCGCCGTAGCGGGGAAAGCTGAAGTAGTCGAAGAAGGCCTGGCGGTAATGGACCCATTGGAACTCGCTGGGGATCCACTTGGGCGGGATGAGGAAGACCTCCCACTCCGGCTTGAGAGAGGTAGAAATCATCCAAAAGAGGGGTACCAGCATCGTAACTGTACCGATCAAGAGGACGAGATGGATAGCGGAGCGCTCCAAAGAGCGAATGAGCTGCGCGCGCTGCCGAAGGCGACGTGCATCGGAACGGTCTGAGAGTGGTGCGTTGAGCGGGGTTGCCATCGTCCACGCTATTGGTGGGTCACCGGAGTAAGCTTGCAAACAGTATATGTTGGGATTGTAGCATGTCAAAACGGCAAAAAAGAGGGGCTTGAGACAGACATTTGCGGACCTGCATCGGTGAATGAGGTAGCCAGGGGCCGCGGCGTAAGCAGGCGAAAGACTTCCATTCATCGCAGGAATAGACTTGGGTGTGCGATTGCATTGGAAGGCCGCGGCGCGCGCGGTGGCGTCGACACCAGATTTGGCGTCTTCTTCGGTTAAGTGGATTCGGTTGAAGGGAAGGGGCAGCCGCCTCCGGAACGGGAATTCTCTGCATCAAGGGGTCTTCAGGAATTCTGTGAAGGCCTGAAGATTGGAAGGCGGCTATGAAAAACTTTAGCAACTGGCCGTGTGAAGGGCTTGGGGCCATGCATACCATTCAGACTGTGCGAAAGGCCTGTCGCAGGTCTGTACCTGTGATCAGGAGTCGTAGAAGAGCACGGGCTTGGCTTCGCGGATGATACCCAGCTTGGTGGCGGAACTATAGAATCTCTGCAGGCTGGCGAAACAGTCGACGTCGAAGCGGTATTGGATGTTTTTGTGCAGATAGG
>JAPPKT010000466.1 GCA_028819675.1 Caldilineaceae bacterium
ACGGCTGGCTCACGCAACAGCAGCTGCTCGACGCCATCGCCATCGGCCAGTTCACCCCCGGCCCTGTCCTCTCCACCGCCGCCTTCATCGGCTACGTGCTCGCTGGCATCCCCGGCGCCGCCATAAGCGCCGCCGCCATCTTCGCCCCCTCATTCATCTTCGTCGCCATCCTCAACCCCATCGTCCCCCGCCTGCGTAGCTCGGCATGGATGGGCGCCTTCCTCGACGCCGTCAACGTCAGCGCCGTCGGCCTCATGGCCGCAGTCCTCGTGCGCCTGACCACCGACATAGTCACCGCCTGGCCCGCCGCCGTAATCGCCCTGCTCGCCGCTGCCGCAGTCCTGCGCTGGCGCGTCACATCCGCCTGGGTCGTCATCGGCGGCGCCCTGCTCGGCTGGCCGCTCACGCTGCTCGGCTGAGGAGTAGCTGCCAGTCTCATTCTAATGAAATTCGTAGGGGCAACCCTTGTGGTTGCCCCCGTAGTTGAATCAAGCTTGCTTTCCCAACTTGCGAAAGTTCCTGCGATCGCCTGAAATCTCCTCAAAAGACAGACAACAAAGAATCAGGCCCTTTTCCCGTACAAGTGGCGTTACAGTTCACGTTGCCGTAAACCCGCCATTCCCCTGCGCCGGACAAGGTCGTCGAGCACAGAAATCTGCCCACCTAGTCCTTTTGCCGCTCGTCTTCCTCCGCCGCGTCCAAGGCGTCATCCAGAACGCTGTCGACCCACTCGTCGCTGTCCAACTGGTCCATGTAGGTCCTCAGCGCCCTGACCGCAATCTTCCTCGCCGCCAGAGCCGATACGTCCGCGCGATGCCCCCCGTGGATAAGGCGCTCGCGCACCACGTCCTCGGCTTTGTCCAGCGAGGCATACTTGGAATGGAATTCACGCAGCAGACCTTCATCTTTCGTCTGCCACAGCGTATGAATATGCCAGACGACAGGATGCGTCTGGTCACCTGTAACGCCCACGATGTCGTACGTCTTTTTGATCATTCCTCTTCTCGCGTCCGGTCTGAGCTGCCCGCGAACTCGCGCGACAATCCAATTTCTGAATTGAACCTGCTTTGGTAGGGCGGGCGTCGGATTTCAATCCCCGCAATACTGAAATGGTTGATTCAACGCCCGAATCAAAGGGAGCATCGGCACGCCATCCACATCCAGCCACTTACCCCAGCAGCCACTGTCAACCACGCCCTCGCTATGGCCCTTGATAACCCGCTCCCAGTGCGCCTCGGAGTGAAAAAGATTCCCCCCTTTGGCGATATCCGTAGCATAGAGGAATCCCAGATAAACCAGAACAACCGGCACCCCCAGCGAGGCCAGCTTCCACGACCACGCAAACCGGTTCGACAGCTGGTAATGACTGTCCCGCGAAATACCCCAACTGCCGCCGGACGCCGCTCGGAGCCCAACGGCAGCCTCCCCGATAGCCTCGCCGATCCTCTCGTGATTCTTCAACGTGCCATCAGAGGCAGGCTTCCTTAGCTGTTTCCCCTTTGACGACCGCGCCACTTCGTTCCAGTGCGCCTTCGCCTCGACCAGAAGCAACCCCTTCCTGCCCCCAACCGTGCACGTGCTCGCTATATCCCAATTCGGTGTCCTTGGATCGTTTTCGGAGACTTCCAGCCACCAGCTGCCCAAACGCTCACGTATGCCAAGAGGCAGCAGATCATTAGGCTTGTCCAGCTCCACTTCCTCCGCAACCGTCGCATCCCACGACCCGTCTTCCCTCTGCACCGGTCTGCCGCGAGGCATCCATACATCGTCACCTGAAATCGTGACACCATCAACGCCCACCAACCGGGTCAGCCGCGCAGCGACCTCCTCTCCGCCGCCGTCCACGAGCAGCACACAGCGCGGCCGGCTCCCACGTTGATCTTCCCCAAGGTGCTTCGCCCAACTCACACCTTACCTCCCTGAAAGCGGTAACGACGGACCGTACTACCTTCTCCTCCTGCGCCGCCCTCTGCCGGAGCTCTTCCCCCTGCTCTCCCGCTCCGCCAGCATCTGCACCGCCTGCTCCAGCGAAACACTCTGGGGATCAGTCTCCTTCGGAATATTGGCGTTCGTACTATTGTGGTTGACGTACGGACCGTAGCGCCCGTCCAGCACGCGTACCGGTTCACCGTCTTTGGGATGCGCCCCCAGCTCCTTCAGAACCGTGCGCGTCGAACTGCCCCTTCTCCGGTCCGGCGCCTCCTTGATCAACGCCAGCGCACGCGGCAAATCAACCTCCAGCACATTGTCCGGCGCCTTCAGGCTCACAAACTTCCCGTTGTGCACGACATAAGGCCCGTAACGCCCCACGCCGGCGCGCACCGCCTCGCCGTCTTCAGGATGCGTCCCCAAGTCCCGCGGCAGGCTCAGAAGTTGCAGCGCAGTCTCCAGGTCCATCCCCTCCATTGTCATGCCTTCAAGCAGGCTGGCCCTCTTCGGTTTTCCATCCGACCTGCTCTTCGCTTTCTCCGCCGGCGCATCCGCCGCCTTCGGCTTCCCTTTGCCCGCAACAACCAGGGGCGTCAACTTTTCAACGACCTTGGCGCTAAGCCGGGGAACTCGCTCCAACTCTGCCGCCGACGCATAGGGACGACCTGCAATGATCCCCTTGGCCAGTCCCGGACCGATCCCCGGCAGCGTCGCCAGCTCCTTGGCCGTAGCCGTGTTGATATCCACCGGCCCCGCCGGCTTATCCGGTTTTCCCCTCGGTGCCCTCTCTCCGTCCTCGCCCAGTTGCACATACGCGCCGAAACGCCCATCCTTAACCAGAATAGGCTGGCCGCTCTCCGGGTCCTTCCCCAGTACGATCGGCCCGTCCTGCTTCGCACTCACCAGCGCCTCAACCGCAGCCGCATCCAAATCCCCCGGCGCCAGATCATCCGGCAGGCTCACCGTCTGCCTGTCGCCGTTGACCTCCCGCGCCAGAAACGGCCCATACTGTCCAATCCGCACCTCGACCGGCAGATCGGGAAAATCGACCCGGCCCGCATGGCGCGGATCGATGTCGTTCTCCTTTTCCTTGACCTGGCTCTCCAGCCCCTGCTCACTCAGATAAAACTGGTTCAGATATTCCAGCCAGTCTACATCCCCCTCCGCGATGTCATCCAGCGTCTGCTCCATCTCCGCCGTAAACTTCAGGTCCACCAGCTCCTCGAAGTTGCTCTCCAGCAGCTGCACCACCGCAAACGCAACGAACGTGGGCACCAGTTCCTGCCGCTGTTTGAAAACGTAGCCCCGGTTCTGGATCGTGTCGATGATCGTGGCGTACGTGCTCGGGCGGCCGATGCCTTCCGTCTCCAGCGCTCGCACCAGCCGCGCCTCCGTATATCGCGCCGGCGGCTTCGTCGCGTGACCCACCGCCTCCAACTCCCGGCAGTCCACCTCCTCATCCTTGGCCAGCGCCGGCAACGGTGACTCTTGGTCCTCAATCGCAGCATCCGGATCATCCGAACCTTCAACATAGGCCCTAAAGAATCCGGGAAAAAGGATCTCCCGACCCGATGCCCGAAATAGCGCCTCCTCGTCCGCGCCGCCCGCACGTATCATCACCGTCGTCGTACGCAGGCGCGCATTCGCCATCTGCGTCGCCACCGTCCGCTTCCAGATCATATCGTAAAGCGCCGCCTCATCGCCCGAAAGCGGCAGCGTTTCCAGCGGACGCATCGCGCTGCCCGCCGGCCGGATCGCCTCATGCGCCTCCTGCGCGCCCTTCGCCTTCGTCCTGTACCGCCGCGGCTTCTCGGTCAGAAACTTCTCGCCGTACCGCTCCCGCACCCGCCGCCGCGCCGCATTCACAGCCTCGTCGCTCAGATGCACCGAATCGGTGCGCATATACGTGATGTACCCGTTTTCGTATAGAGACTGGGCCACCCGCATCGTCCGCCTTGCTGCCCACCCCCGCTTGCGGTTGGCCTCCTGCTGCAGCGTGCTCGTCGTGAAAGGCGGCGACGGCGACCGCGACTGCTCCTTGCTCTCAGTCGAGAATACCGCCCAGTTGCTTGCCAGCAGCCGCTGCTGCAGCGCCCTCGCCTGCTCCTCATCCAGCAGCAGAACGTCCCCGCTGCCTTCGCTAGGATGCGTCTTGACCCGCTTTCCCGCCGCGATCTTTCCCGTCGATTCATCAAAATCCCGCCCAGTGGCTACCCGCGTTCCGTTCACCGAAACCAGCGTAGCCTCAAAACGGTGCGCCGCACTGTCCGGGCGTTTGTTGAGCTGCGCCTTCAAATCCCAATAGGACCCGCTCACAAACGCCCGCCGCTCCCGCTCCCGCAGCACCAGCAGCCGCACCGCCGCGCTTTGCACCCGGCCCGCCGACAGCTTCGGCGCGATCTTCTTCCACAACAGCGGCGAAATCGTATAACCCACCAAACGGTCCAGAATGCGCCGCGTCTCCTGCGCCCGCACCAGATCGCTGTCGATCGACCGCGTCGTCTTCAGCGCCTGCTCAATCGCCTCCCGCGTGATCTCGTGAAAAATCATCCGCCTGACCGGAACTTTCGGCTTCAGCACCTCAAAAAGATGCCAGCCGATGCTCTCCCCTTCCCGGTCCTCGTCTGTCGCCAGCAGGACCTCATCCGCCCCTTTCAGGGCCGACCTCAGCTCGGAGACCACCTTCTTCTTGTCCGAAGGCACCACATACAGCGGCTCGAACGCCTCCTCTACCTTCACGCCCAGCCGCGCCCACGGCTCACCCTTCACCTTCGCCGGAACCTCGGCCGCAGAGGCCGGCAGATCCCGCACGTGCCCCATACTGGCTTTGACTTCATATCCACTTGGCAAAAAGCCGCGAATCGTTCGCGCCTTCGTCGGCGACTCTACAATGACTAATTTCGACATTCTTCTTCTTTTGGCTGATGGTCAATAAACACGGACTGAACGCAAAAAGCGCCGCCAATTCTGCCGCCTCCTGCATTTCAGCCGAGATAGAATACACAAGAACATGGAGCCCGGCAAGTAAAATGTCAAAGAAAAACCCGCCCTTCCCTCTTCTCCTGCCAACTCGTACAAAGCCCGTACACGTCTCGTCATCCCCCCGTAAGCGCCCTCCCCTCCTCAATCCTCTGAATAGGCAAACGACAGCCGTTTCTCTCTCCTTATCGGGCCGGTCCACCATCAATCACCGCTTTCACTGACCACTGACCACTGACCACTGACTACTGCAGTTCTGGGCGGTCGGGCCTATTCGGCCCTCC
>JAPPKT010000348.1 GCA_028819675.1 Caldilineaceae bacterium
TCTGAAGCCCCATCCAGAACTCTGCAGAGTTCCCAAAGTAACGCGACAACAGAAGGGCGGTTTCAGCTGTGATCGAGCGCCGCGCCCGGACCATTCCGTGGATCCGTCGCGCATCGACACCGATCGCCTTGGCCAGACCGTACGGGGTGATGTCTAGCGGCAGGAGGAACTCTTGATAGAGGATTTCTCCTGGATGAATGGGAGGGAGCCTGCTCATCGCTCTAGCGTTCATTTACGAATTCTCTGGAAGCACACTGAGAGGGTGTTTGAAAATTCCTGCTTGATCGTAAAATCCAAGTCGTGCCTTTCAGATTTTTCGTAATAGCAGCTCTCACTCCAATGAAATCCATTTCATTTCCGTGACAGGAACGCAGAATTCTTCGGAAATTCAGATAGGTACAGTCGCATAATCAATCAGGACGGCAAGTTGGGTGAATTTTCAAACAGGCTCTTAGATCATGTCGACCAGATAGGCGCCGCCATTGTTCGCGTGTGCGATGCGGCCTTCGCGGGCTAGGCTGTCCAGGATGCCGCAAATGAGCGAATGGCGGTTCCTGCGTGGTGGGAACGGCTCGATGACCAGGGCGGGTAAGTCCTGGGCGATGTCGCGTGGGTATAGTCCGTGTGCCTCGCTGATCTTGCCCTGCTTGGTGTGCAGTATGAGTACATCGAGCACGATGTCCTCCAGCTGCTGAACGGCTTTACGTGATCTTGCGAGTCGATATTCCGGAGTCATGTGATGAGGCTCCTTTCCTTAGAGGGTGTTTGAAAATTCCTGCTTGGTCGAAAAATAAGAGTTGTGCCCTTCAGATTTTTCGTAACAGAAGCCCTCACTCCAATGAAATCCGCTTGATTTCCGTGACAAGAACGCAGGATTCTTCGGAAATCCAGATAGGTACAGTCGCATAATCAATCAGGACGGCAAGTTGGGTGAATTTTCAAACAGGCTCTGAGAAGATCTGAACTCGTGGAGCAGTTGAATTTTTTCGATTCTTCCAATCCCGCTGATTGCTGCCTGATCCGAACCCAACACAAAGCCTGTCCCGGCGGCGCGACTTCACCCCACCACTCACCTACTGATACCCGCCAATCCCCAGCAGTTCCTGCGTCGCCGCATCCGCCTCTTCGATCACCTTATCCATCAGCCCGTTCTCCGGACTGTCTCCAAACGGCGACCTGCGCATCCACGTCGGCCCGTAGCTCAGGATCAGCACGCGACGCTTCTTGCCTGCCTCACCTGTCGGCATCGCGCGATGCCATAGGTTGCCGTGCAGCATCACGCAGCTGCCGGCCGGCGCCCTCAATTCTCTCTGCCCCACTAAACTGCCATGCTCCTCCAGGGGCAACTGCTCGCCCGTATGCAAATGCGTACCGGGCACCACTGCCAGTATCCCGTTGGCGTCGTTCAACTCGTCCAGATAGATGAGACAGTCCAACTTGTGCGGATACGCGAAAAACGGCGGGACCGGTTCCGTCATCCCTGGCTGATGGTGATGCCAGCGCGTGAACTGGACCTCTTGCCCCGGGTAGCTGATGCGCGCCGCCAACTGGCGAATGCGCACAAACGGCCCTAGCACCGCTCGCGCCACCGACAGCAACGGTTCAAAGTTGATCAACATGTGAAAGTCGGCATGTTTGTCAAACAGATGCCGCGGAATCCAGTCCCTGCCCCGCAAACGGCTCCCATCGGCCTCCTCAAACTCCGCCTCTTCCACCTCGTCCAGCGCCCGGCGCAGCATCTCCAACGGCTCGCCCTCGATCAACGCCTCCCGCACCAGGTAGCCGTCTCTCGCAAACGCCTCGATCTCGGCCCGTGAAGCCCAGACGTCGAAACTCCGTTCGGGCGCCTGTCCCTCGTTGTTGATCAGAATGTGATAGGAAATAGTGTGATGCTCGTAGGCGTCGTACCTGTCCCGAATCTGGTCCTGGAGGCTTGTCACAGCGTTCAATACCATGGCTCCGTTTCCTTACCGTGTATAGTGATGGCCGAAACCGGCTGGTTTGCCGTCAGCGTCCAACCGGTCACCTCTATTGAACCTTCTCCAGACGCGGCCCCTCCGGTGTGTCGTGTACTTGCCAGCCCAGCGCGCTGATCTCGTCCCGCAGCGCATCAGCCTCGGCCCAATTGCGGTCGGCGCGCGCCGTCTGACGCCGTTCCGCCAGCTCCAATATCGGCTCCGGCGTCGCCTCTTCCACCGGATTCTCGGCCGCCTCCCGCACCGCGCAAGCCCGCTCCCAGATCTCCCCCGGAATGCCGTCCTGCGGCGTCGGAGGCAGGCGCCAGTCTCCCAGAGCCGTCGCAGGAAACTGCGACCCGCTCCCAAATACCTGCTCGCCTTCCGCTGTAAGCACAGTTGCGCCCCCTTGGCCCACCAGTTCACAAACCCCCGCCACAGGATCGATCACCACCCCGGTGTTCTCATCGATCCCCAGTACCGTCACCGGGCGCGGCAGCAGCGACAGCAGTTCGTCGAAGCGAGGTTGGCCCATGTAACAGTGACTGGTATCCAGTTCGTCGCCGCCATCATTGTTGTTCCAGTGGGGAATGACGGTCAGCCGCAGTCCAAAATCACTGAAAAAGGCCAGCCCTTCGATCCAGTGGAGGTCCTCGCCAACCTTGTATATCTCATAGACCGGTAGCGTGTAGCGGCCCGACGCAACCGTTGTCGCGCTCGAAAAGCAGAGCGCCCCGCCTAGTCGGTGCCGCGCCCGCAACGAATGCCAGGCGTAGCTGTCCCGCAACTGGCGTACCGCATAGGAAGGACTACCCGGCCCCATGAAAAGATAACTGCTTTCCAATAATGGCCCCGCCAGTTCAGGGTCGTCGGGATCAAACGCCGTGCCCCGCTTGCGTGCCGGCACGATCGAAATCTGTGGAGAAAAATTGCGCAAATGACGTTCCAGATAAGCGCCGACTTTCCCGGCAACCGCGGGCGAATTCAACTCAAAACCGGCCGGCGTCTCCAATATGGCAACCCGAACCGGTGCCGGCAGTTCGCGCATCACCCGCTCATGAATCCGGTGGGCCCCCGGCGCCGTCTCCCCAGAACCGAAGAGTGCTATCGGGCCAATTTCACTCATCACATCCCCCTTTTCACCCAGCTGCTCCACCCGTCTCTGACCCCGTTATGGACATCTGACAACGGGCACGCAGCCATGACAACGGCACGCAAACCTTGCACAGTTTCAGCCTCTTTCGCCCTGCTACCCCCATCGGTATCTCTCCAGGCGCATGTCTGATGTGCTATACTGTTGCGGCAGTTCTGTGGGTGTATCCGCAGCTACCGGGATCGTGTCGCTCCTGTATGAAAACCTTTGTCTTCCGCATGCTCGTCTTCACCGCGGGCGCAGTCACCCTCGGCGTTGAGTTGAGCGCCGCCCGTCTGCTGGAACCCTGGTTCGGAAACAGCCAGATCGTCTGGGCCGCCCTGATCGGACTGATCCTGTTCTACTTGGCAATTGGAGCTTGGCTCGGCGGGAAACTGGCCGACCGCTACCCAAGCCTCGGCGGCCTCCTGACGCTCGTTACGATAGCCGGTCTCGGCGTCGCACTCACACCCGCCGTCAGTCCGCCCATTCTGCGCCTGGCAACTGTGGGGCTGAACGACTATCTTCCAGGTCTGCTCGCCGGCGCGCTGTTCGTCGTCTTGCTGCTCTTCAGCCTGCCCGTCATCCTGTTGGGGGCGGTCAGCCCCTGGGCTGTGCGCTTGGCCGTAACCGATCTGCATCAGACCGGACGCGTGGCTGGAAGCCTCTACGCCATCGGCACCTGCGGCAGCATCATCGGCACCTTTCTGCCCGTCCTCTGGCTGATCCCCTCCTACGGGACCCGCTGGAGCTTCTACTTGCTGGCCCTCTGGCTCCTGGCCGTCACCCTGCTGGCGGCTCTCCTCTACGGTCGCAGCAGACGCATCCACGGCATGGCCCTGCTTGCCCTCGGCGCAACGCTCGCCCTGGCCCTCCTCGACCCCGGCAGCGTGCGCGCCCACTGGGACAGCCAGGATGATGGCCCAATTCTATACGAAGACGAATCTCTCTACAACTACATCCTCGTTCGGGCTTGGGGCAGCGAACGCCACCTCCAGCTCAACGAAGGCGTCGGCCTCCACAGCGTCTACCACCCCGACAGCCTGCTCAGCAAAGGCATCTGGGACTACTTCCTGCTGGCGCCGCTCTTCCGACCAAATGGCGCCCTCGACCCCCGCGACCGCCTGCTTGTCATCGGGCTCGCCGCCGGCACCGCACCCAGTCTGTATACCCAAATCTACGGCCCGCTCGACATCGTCGGAATCGAGCTCGACCCACAGATCATCGAGGTGGGGCGGCGCTACTTCGACATGACCCAACCCAACCTGACAGCTGTCGCCGCAGATGGCCGCCGCTGGCTCCTTGACCAGCCCCAAGACCAACGCTTCGACATCATCCTCGTCGACGCCTACCGCCCGCCCTACATACCCTTCCACCTCGCCACCGTTGAGTTCTTCCAGCTGGCCCGCAACCATATGCGCGAGCACGGAGTCCTGATGATCAACGTCGGCCGTTCTCCCACCGATTTTGCCCTCGTCGATGCACTCGCCGCTACCCTGGCCGCCGTCTTCCCTTCCGTGCTCATCATCGACGAACCGGGGCCCCCCGACGACCTCGGCAACTCCCTCGTCATCGCCGCCAACCAGCCGGCGAACCCGGATACGTTCGCCGCCAACGCCGCCGCCATCTCCCCGTCGCTGCCGCGCCAGTTCCGCCAGTTCGCGCTGGAGGTGGCCGGCTGCACCAGCCACACCTCGTGCGATCGCAACCTGTCCCGCGTGCGCGCGCCGGATCCACCCGAGGACACGCCCGTTCTCACCGACGACCATGCACCCGTCGAACGGCTGGTGCATGGCATAATCTGGAGTTTTCTCCGCAGCAGAGCAGAACCGTAGCAACCGGCCCAGTTCACCGACCAACGATTACCGGCCGTCGGCCGCAACCGGAGAGCAACGCAATATGACCAATACACGCACACTACTCGGCGTCTTTGCCCATCCCGACGACGAAAGCTTTGGCCCCGGAGGCACTCTGGCCCGCTACGCCGCCGAAGGCGTGCAGGTGCATGTCATCATCGCCACCGACGGCGACGCCGGCTCCGTAACCGAAAGCCACCGCAACCAGACTGAACGCACCCTCGCCCAGGTGCGCA
>JAPPKT010000308.1 GCA_028819675.1 Caldilineaceae bacterium
CCGACCGCCCAAAAGAGCGAGGAGAGAGTGAAGAGGAGTGAGGAGAGAGAACTGCCGGTTCCTCTGCCTCAGGGCTGATCGCGGACTGGACATGGCTCCGCCGCTGCCCGTGGAATGGGAAAGTTCACCCCAATTTTGGGATGCGCCTGTGGTGGATTCCCGATTTGGATTTTGTATTCTACATATATATAATTGCGCTTATTGTAGAAAGTGAACCTAAAGTTCTTCAACCTTACGTTTGGTCCCCTGCAAACGAACGAAGTGTACTGCTCAAAGACGAGCATCTCCTCTATTCAGGTAGTTGCCAACTTAAATCATCAGTCATTCAAAAAGAAGCCGAAGGGCGTTGCGCGCCGCTGGCAGGCGGGCAAGGCAGGGAGATCCAGCATGGGGCGCAGAGTCATAGACTTGAGCATGCCCGTCCATAACGACATGGTGGTCTTCCCGCGGGTGACGCGCCCGACGCTGCTGATGTATGAGGACTGGGAGGGTTTTGCGAGCGGCATCGGGGCGGCGGAACATGGCGTCACTTCGCTGACGGCCCACTATCTGACGATTCTCGGAGACCACGTCGGCACGCACATTGACGCGCTGAAGCACCTGGTTGAGGGCAAGCCGGGGCCGGAAGGGATCCCGCTGGAGTACTGCTACGGCGATGGTGTGCTGTTGGATTTCCGGCATAAGGAGAATGGGGCCGGCATCAGCGTCGCAGACATGGAGGAGGCGGTAGACAGGATAGAATACGAGATCAAGCCACTGGACCTGGTGCTGATCTGGACGGGGGCGGGCAGTTACAACGATGAGGACAGGTACCTGAGCGAGCACAGCGGCATGACGCGTGAAGCGACACTGTGGCTGATCGAGCGCGGGGTGAAGGTGATGGGCATTGACGCGGTAACGTTTGACCCGCCGGTGTGGGCGATGTTTGAGCGCAAGCAGTTCTGGGAAGCGCATCGCGTCATGTACGAACATGAGTATTATCATGTGGAGAACCTCTGCAACCTGGAGGAGATTCCACAGCCGCACGGATTCACGCTCTCGATGCTGCCGGTGAAGTGGGTGGGGACGACCGGTGCGCCTGTGCGGGCGGTTGCGATTGTGGAGGATTGAACAGGTTGCATTGCGTCGTGACCAAGGCATTTCCTGAGTCGGATTTGTTTCGTCTCTGATGGGGCCGTGATTTCAGTCCTAATGGGACTATTTCGAAAGGCATGTACTCGCGGTACTACAGGTACGCACTACGCTGAAGTCTATAATTCACTTTAACCTTCACTTTAAGGAGAAAAGCATGAACAAGCTCAGCAGACGATCGTTCCTTCGGTCGATGGGGATGGCCGGCGCCGGCGTCGCGCTGGCGGCCTGCGCGGCCCCTGCCGCGCCCGCTGCTCAGGAATCTGACGGCGAGATGGACGGTGGAGACGGCATGACCGGCAACCTGCAGATCTGGGTGCAGCACTATACGCCCACTGAAAGCATGGAGCAGGGTCCCAACAATCCTCTTCCTCATAACATGATCCAGGTGATCTCCGATGAGTATATGGCGGATCATCCGGGGGCCACGATCGAGATCATCAGGAAGCCGGACAACCTGGCCAGCCATGAGTGGATCGTAACACAGCAGGCCGGCGGCACGATTCCGCACATCGTGTGGACGCACTCTTTCTGGGTGCAGGATGAGATCGACAAGAACTGGTGGATTCCACTGGATCCCTTCTTCGAACAGCCCAATCCTTACGTGGGCGCCGGCGAACCGGGCAGCGAGCGCTGGTTGGACCAGTTCTACGAGATTCCCACGGAGGCCAAGCGCGGCCCGGACGGCAAGCACTATGTCGTGCCGATCGACCTTGTGACGACGTTCTTCTTCTATAACCAGAACGTTTTCGACGAGGTTGGCGTATCAGGTCCGAGCACCTACGGTGAGTGGATCGAAGTTCAGGAGGCGCTGCAGGATACCATCATTCCTAACGCCGCCTTGAGATGGTATCAGTCCCAGATCGGGGCGATGCTCTACGCCAAGAAGGATGACATTATCAACGCTGACGGCGGCGTGGCATCGTTGGAGGAGGTCGGCTGCGCCATGAAGAACGGGCTCTACACCGCCACAGATCCCGAATATGGCGAGTGGTTCCGACTGGTTAAGCAGTTGATCCCTTTTCTGGCGCCGGACTGGGCGGCCGAGGGCGCGGACTTCAACCGCAAGTTCCTCCAAAAAGATGTGGCCGTATATGAAGACGGCAGCTGGCGCTTCGGCTACCTCAAGGCCGACCCTCTGGTCGATTTCGAGTGGAGCACATTCTACGCACCTACCATCACCGAGGCGGATTCGCCCTTCGCGATTGGCGAGGCAGCCCCGCCGATTGGGGGCGCCACCGCAGCCCAGTGGGCGATGGCAACCAAGACGGAGCGGGATGGAATCGTGCCGCTGGCCGTGGACTTCCTGCGCTACGTGACTGCTCCGCAGAACGCCGGGCGCATGATCGCGGAGACGGGCACCTTCCTGCCCAACATCAAGGGCGTTGACGTGAATCCCGATCTGCGAGAACCGTTGCGCGCGATCACCGAGGGGTTGGGTGAGGCCGGTATGGTCACATATCCCGACAAGATCGGTACCGAGCAGCGGGAGAAGATCGACGCCATCTGGACCGACTTCAAGCTGGACGTCGTTTCGCAGGAAGAGGCCGCAGAGCAGATCAATGAGTTGCTGCTCGAATACGCGGATGAGGCGATTGAGAAGAACGGCTGGGATTGCGGTTAGTAGCTTCTAGTTTTTAGTGAACTTCTGGTTGCTAGTGGTGTTTGCTGGGGGCTGGAGACTCAGGATTTGAAGCTTATGGATGTGGGTGGGTTCCACGGGGATAGGCTCGTGGAGCCCGCCTTCAGTGTAGGAACGGGAATAGGGCAATGACAACAGAAGAGATTCGTGCGCCTGCGTCACACGCCACGATGGCAGACGTGCGCGTGCCGCAGGAGAGGCAGTCGACGCTCGGGCAACGCATCTACCGCTACCGTTTTGTTTACCTGATGCTGGTTCCCACTTTTGCGCTGCTGCTGACCTTCAATTATTACCCGGCCTTCATGGGGCTCTACCGGGCCTTTTTCAAGTGGGACATTGGTCTGCAGCCGGAGTTCCTGGGGTTGGGTAACTTCGAGAAGCTCTTCATCAAGGACGACATTTTCCTCAAATCGCTGCGCCATGTGAGCCTTCTCACTTCATGGCGGGTGATCAGTGCGGTCACGTTTCCCTTCATCGTCGCTGAACTGATCTTCAATTTGCGCAGTAATGTACACAAGTACACGTACCGCGTCCTGACCATCCTGCCGGCGGTTGTGCCGGGCATCGTCATTCTATTGCTGTGGCATTTCATCTATGACGGCACGCACGGTTTGTTGAACGCGTTCCTGGAGGCGGTCGGGCTGGAGGACTGGCAGCAGCCGTGGCTGGGGAGCCCGAAGACAGCGCTCTACGCGGTTACGTTCATGGGTTTCCCGTGGGTAGGCGGTGTCACGGTGCTCATTTATCTGGCGGGCCTGCAGGGGATCTCGGACGAGATCATTGACAGTTCTCTGGTCGACGGATGCTCCGGTTTACGGCGTATCTTCGCGATCGACATTCCCCTCATCCTCGGTCAGTTCAAGCTGATCATTGTGTTGGCCGTGATTGGGGGTTTGCAGGGCTGGGTCGCGGTCTTTGTGATGACGGCCGGCGGGCCGGGAACGGCAAGTGTGGTCCCGGGGTTGTGGATGTACAACAACGCCTTTTTGTGGAACAAGATGGGATATGCTTCAGCAATCGCCTTGTTCCTGTTTGTGCTGATTATGGGAATGACGATCTTGAATGTGAAATTCTTAAAGACGGGAGACTATTGAGTTGTCAGCGGAACGTGAACAGGAGTTACTGACAACCAGGCCAGAGGTAAGGGTCGTGTCAAACTGGACCGGCAGGAGCGTTGATCGATGACAGTACTGGAAGGGCAACCGCAACCGATCCAACGTATGTCGTTGACAGAAGGCTGGCGCCGAGCTTGGCGCACAGGTGACTGGTGGCGCCATCTGGGACTGTTTGGCTTCCTGTTTTTCATGTTTCTGCCGTTCATTATCACGATTATCATTTCGTTCAAGGACATCCACCAGTTCGATCATTACCCGTTCACTGTCACGATGCCGCTCCACCCCGAAAACTATCTTGAAGCCTGGCGCATTGTCTCCCGCTATATCCTCAACAGCATAATCACCAGCGGCACCTCGGTGGTTGGTATGGTTATTCTGGCGGCGGTCGCAGCGTGGGCTTTTGCCCGCTATCCATTTCCAGGGCGGGAGCTCTTCTTTTTCGGGGTGCTGGCCCTATTGATGGTGCCGGGGGAGCTCACCCTGATTCCGGCTTTTTTGCTGGTTAAGGATCTCGGTCTTCTGAATACCCGCTGGGTATTGATCGCCCCTTACATCGCTGGAGGTCAGGTCTTTGCCATCTTCATCCTGCGTCAGTTCTTCGAAGCTCTGCCGGGCGAGATGTTCGAGGCGGCGAGGATCGACGGCGCCAGCGAGTTGCAGGTATTCCGCCACATTGGCATTCCACTGTCGCAGTCGATTCTGGGTGTCGTTGCAATCATGCACGTTCTCAGCACATGGAACGACGTTATCTGGCCCCTGGTTACACTCCGTAGCAACGAATTGATGACGCTGACCATCGGACTGTATGCGTTCCGAACCCAGTTTTACACAATCTGGGGTCCACTGATGGCGGGTTATGTAATCGCTTCGATTCCTCTCATCATCCTGTTCGCCTTTACCAGCCGCCTGTTCGTCGAAGGGCTTAGCTCCGGCGCTATCAAGATGTAAGCTGCACGGGAGCGCTGCGATCTCTCCTGCACATTTCGATGCGTTCCATTTACAGCTATCTTGGTCTCTGGAGAATTGCTCTCCGGCGTTTCAGTTCGGAACCGGTGCTGACTTTTTGTCTTCTGCTTGGTTGGAGCGTGGTGGTGGCGCTGGCGTCGGCGCCGCCGATGTACACTGACGCGGCCAACCGCTCCCTGCTGCAGCATGAGCTGCAGACCGTCCCAAACCGCTCGGCATTCTCCTTCTTTTATCACTATGTAAAGGGCTCCAGCGTCGAAGGCGCGGACTGGGATGCGTACGCGGCCCTGGACCAGTACATGGAGACCCGCTATA
>JAPPKT010000507.1 GCA_028819675.1 Caldilineaceae bacterium
TTGCCAGCGAACGGACGCGTCCTTCGGTGCCGATGAGATCGAACTCCCATGGCGCAGTGCCGGTGGGCATGGCGCGAATGTAGCCGCGTACTCCGTTGTCGAAAGCCAGGTAGCCGTTGCCCCTCAGGTCTTCCTCGCCGGCTGCTTCTTCGTCCGACTCCATTTCGCCGAAAACCCACTGCACGTCGGCGTCGACGAGATAGCGCATCGTGTCAATGGCGTGGCTGCCGTTGTGAGAGATGTGGCACTCGGCGTAGGCGGTTATATGCAGGAGCTCGCCCAATTGTCCGTCTTTGGCCATACGGCGCGCTTCCGTCAAGAAGGGGTTGTGGCGTCGCGAGCAGTTTACGGCGATGGCAACACCCTTGCGGGCGCTGAGATCGATGACGGCGTCGGCTTCGGCCAGGCTCAAGGTGAACGGCTTTTCGGCCCAGATTGCCTTTACGCCGGCCTCTATTGCATCCTGCATCATGGCGGCCCGATGGCGGGCGGTCGTGCATACGCTGACGAAATCCGGCCGTTCCGCTGCCAGCATGTCCCGGTAGTCGCTATAGATGTGCTCGGAAGACAGGCCCCATCGATCGGCGAAGATGGCGGCTTGCTCGGCATGGAGGTCGGCGCCGGCGACCAGTTCGGTGTGAGGGGAGGCCACGTAGCTGGGCGCATGGCAGTAGGGCAGAAATATGGAGCCGCCCTGCTGAATTTCATCGTCAAATGTGCTGCCCATGCGTCCCAGACCGATAACCGCTGCTCTGTACATGAAATCCCTCCGGGGACAGATTTGTGCTCGAATAGAGAAGGAAGTTGCTGGGATACGCGGCAGGTTGACACGCGGTAGAATCACCTTTACGATATGCTAGCGTATTCTTCCAATTTGCGCTACCGCGATTGATGCCGCCGTCCACGCCATTTGAGGACTATAGTCTGAATCATCCTTGGCCGGGGTGGCTTGCTGGCACGCCCGAATAGGGCGTCGACTTCAAAGTGGCGGCGCCACCGACGAACCTGTCACGCACTCTTCAGTGGAGGTCAGTCCCGATGCAAGAAGTACACGCAGCCCTCTTAGGTCTATCCCATCCCCACTCGTTGGCCCACTTGCGCACGCTCCAGGCGGTTTCGGAGGTTGCCAGCATTGTCCTCTGGGACCCGGACGAGACTCTCTTGAAGACGACCCAGGAGGACCAGGGAGAGAAGGTCAGCGCGACAACTACCGATTTGGGGTCAGTACTGGCAGAGGAGGAGATCCTGTTTGTGGTGGCGGCGTTGCGCAACGACCTGGGCCCGCCGATCTTCACTCGCGCCCTGGAGGCGGGCAAGCACGTAATCACCGACAAGCCGATCGGCAAGACCGCTGTAGAAAGCGCGGAAGTCGCGGCTGTAGCCAAGCGCGAGGGGTGCAAACTGGGCGTCTTTTACCAGAACCGAGCCTTGCCTCCGATCCAAGACGCCCGGCGCATTGTCGAGCAGGGTTTGATCGGCGAGCTTGTCTCGGTTGAGATGCGCATGGTGACGACTCAGGTGCAGGTACGGGATCCCAGTCACTGGCTCTTCAATATGGATAAAGCCGGCGGTGGGATCCTCTCGTGGTTGGGCTGTCATTATATCGATCAGATCCTGAATATCACGCAGGACGAGATCGTGTCGGTGGCGGCACAGATTGCGACGCGCAGCGGCGAGGATATCGACGTGGAGGATGTGGCCGCGCTGTCGTTGGGGTTTGCCTCGGGCGCGGTCGGCACATTTCACGCAGGCTACATGCTGGCGATGAGCGGAGGCGGTTATCACAACGTTGGCGGTTATGACACGTACGTCAGCGTCAACGGCCGTCTGGGACGTATCACCTACAGCTCTAACGGCACGCCGACCAGCATACAGGTCGAAAGCACACATCCGAGTTGGGCGACAGCGCCGCGGCGCACATTTGACTACACGTTCGGGGATTCGCCGGCCTACGGCGGCGCCTCGGGCGAGACGTTCCTGCGTGCTTTTATCAGTGCCTGCCAAGGGAAGGGCGAGCCACTGACGACGGGCGAGGATGCTGTACGCGTCGCCAAAGTGGTGGACGCGGCGTACGAGTCGAGCCGCAGCGGACGGCGAGTTGAAATCTGAGAGCGGAGAGAGTTTGTGACTTCTAGAACCGGAACGCTTTCAAGGGTTAACATACCGCAAACCGCGGAACATAAGCGCCTGGAATGGTACCGAATGCGGAAGAACAACTGGAAGCATTGGGGACCTTATCTGAGCGAAAGGGCTTGGGCCACGGTTCGGGAGGACTACAGCCACAACGGTGACTGCTGGAGTTACTTTACACACGATCAGGCTCGTAGCCGGGCCTACCGCTGGAATGAAGACGGGCTGGCAGGCATATGCGATCGCAATCAGTACCTCTGCCTCGCCATTGCCTTGTGGAACGGCAATGACCCGATCCTGAAAGAGCGGTTGTTCGGGCTGACCGGTCCAGAGGGCAACCACGGCGAGGATGTGAAGGAATACTACTACTATCTGGATAGCACGCCGACACACAGCTACATGAAAATGCTTTACAAGTACCCCCAGGCTGCTTTCCCCTACGGTCAGGTGGTGGAGGAAAACCGCTGGCGCGGGTACGATGACGACGAGTACGAGCTTCTGGATACGGGTGTTTTTGACGAGAACCGCTACTTCGACGTCGTGGTCGAGTATGCCAAGGCAGATGAGAACGATATTCTCGCCCGCGTCACGGTGACAAATCGAGGACCGGAAGGGGCACGTTTTCATCTGATGCCAACGCTGTGGTTCCGGAACACCTGGAGCTGGGGGTATGAGAAGGGGCCTCTGGGCGATGTAGATGAGCAGCCACGGCTGTCGCGACAACCGGGCCCGAACGGCATCCTGACACTGGGCATAGAGCACCCCGTCCTGGGGCCCTACCACTTTTGGGTTGAGGATGCCCGAGAAATCCTATTCACCGAAAACGATTCGAATTCAGCTTTGCTCTTCGGCATGCCCAACCGGACGCCCTACGTGAAGGATGCATTTCACCGTTTTGTCATCAACGGTGAACACGAGGCGATCAATCCGGCGGAACAGGGCACAAAGGCGGCAGCCCACTATTTCGATTTCATTCCGGCAGGTGGGTCCAGGGTGTATCGCTGGCGCCTGTCCAATCTTAGCCACCGCCACCCGTTTGGCAGAGGGTTCGAAAGAGCGTTTCGTCAGCGGATCACCGAGTCGGACGAGTTCTACAGGGCGATACAGAAAAAGGGCCTGAGCAAGGATGAACTCCGGGTTCAGCGCCAGGCACTGGCGGGTATGTTGTGGACGAAACAGCTCTATTACTATGACATCCCTCAATGGTTGCGGGGGGATCCGATCCTGCCGGCGCCGGAATGGCGCCGGAACGGCCGCAACGGCGACTGGGACCATCTTCATAATTTCGACGTGATTTCGATGCCGGACAAGTGGGAGTACCCATGGTACGCCACCTGGGATACCGGCTTTCATTGCATTCCGCTTGCCCTGGTGGATGCAGACTACGCGAAGCGCCAGTTAACGCTCTCCACTCGCGAGTGGTATATGCATCCAAACGGCGCCTTGCCTGCCTACGAGTGGCACTTTGGCGACGTTAATCCGCCGGTGCACGCCTGGGCAGTGTGGCGGGTCTACAAGATCGATGCCCGCCAAAGCGGCGTTCCTGATAGACCGTTCCTGGAGAGCCTTTTTCACAAACTGTTGCTTAACTTCACATGGTGGGTCAATCGGAAAGACCTGGATGGCAACAATGTCTTCCAGGGCGGATTCCTGGGGCTGGACAACATCAGTGTCTTTGACCGCAGCGCAGGCCTGCCCGAAGGCGGCCACATCGATCAGTCGGACGGCACCGCGTGGATGGGTTTCTATTGTCTGATGATGATGAAGATCGCCCTAGAGCTTGGAGAGCAGGACTCGGTATATCATGGTATTTCAACAAACTTCTCCGTCTACCAGGATATGGCAACCAAGTTCTTCGAGCACTTTTTGCGTATCGCAACTGCGATGAATGAAGATCGTGGCGGAGGGGCTTCCCTGTGGGACGAGAAGGACCGGTTCTATTACGACCTGCTGCATTTGCACGACGGTACTCTGATCCCTTTGAAAGTTCGGTCAATGGTTGGGCTGATACCACTGTTTGCGGTTGAGACGCTGGAACCGCGATTGATGGCCTCGTTGCCGGAGTTCAACCGACGTACTCACTGGTTCATTGAGAACAGGCCGCGATTGGCATCGACAATCAGCAGTATCGACGCACCGGGCGTGGGACAGCGTTACCTGACCTCGCTCTTGTCACGAGACAAACTGGAGAGCATATTACGCTACCTTTTGGACGAGGACGAGTTTCTTTCTCCTTATGGGATTCGATCGCTTTCCAAGATTCATGAGAAGCATCCCTATCACGTGCACGTCGGCGAGCGGACTTTTGAGATTCAGTATGAACCGGCCGAATCGCGCTCAGGGATGTATGGCGGCAACTCAAACTGGCGCGGTCCAGTCTGGTTTCCCATCAACTTCCTGATTATCGAGAGCCTGCAGCGCTTTCACCACTACTATGGGGACTCTCTGAAAGTAGAGTGCCCAACGGGTTCAGGCGTCCTGATGACTCTGGACGAGGTGGCCGTTGAATTGTCCCGCAGGCTAATGCGGCTTTTCCTGCGCAACGAGAAGGGCGGGCGGCCATTTAATGGTGACACGCCAATCTTGCAGGAGGACCCCCACTGGCGGGACCACATTTTGTTTCACGAATACTTTAACGGTGACAATGGTTCCGGTTTGGGGGCAAGCCACCAGACAGGCTGGACGGGCCTGGTGGCGAAACTGTTGCAGCAGTCTGGCGGGAATTGAGAAGTCGAGTGCCCCAGGGGTCGAAGTCCTAATGTTACTGAATTGTAACTACTTAGCCATGTTCTGTGTGTGCACTGTGTGCGGTCTGTCTGGAGGGAATATACCGTCAGTATTTCTGTAGCGGGCTGGCGATGGTCATCGCGGTGAACGTTGGGCATATATGGGAGTTGCCTCGCCTGTCTTGCCTGCGCTGGTACATACTCGGTACCCGCCAAGACGCGGGGGTATGCCTGGCCGCCGCGGGTCGCCAAGGTCATATTGCCACACACTCGGTGCGGCGGGGGTTGTAGGAGA
>JAPPKT010000216.1 GCA_028819675.1 Caldilineaceae bacterium
CGGATCTCTGGGATTTCAAGGAGACGCTAGAGATATACGGCGACGACAAGCGGGTCATTGTGGCGTACCCGACCGGTTTTTCGCGTGGCATCTTGTCGACAGTGTCGGTCCAGGGGATCGATAGCGAGGGCAGGACCTACCGGACTGAGCCTTATATTGATTGGGACAGCGCATTTGTACGGGAGCTGCAGCATTTCCACAGTTGCATTGTCGACGGCAAGGCGTCGCGGACGTCGCTGGAGCATGCACGCAAGGATGTCAAGTTGATTATTGACATTATTGGGGCGTATAAAGGTTAGCGGCTTAGTCGTAGTTCGTATTGCGTGGCTGGAGTGCCGTCGGGGCTTTAGGTGGCGTCGAGCAGGCTGGGGCATTCCGGGTTGGGTAGGCTGATCGATTGGGATGAGAGTCTGCGGTATGGGAAAGTCTTGTCGATTGGCTATGGCTCTCCGGGAGGGGAGGTCTGAACGGTTCGCGGCCTGACAGAGACGGAAGCCAGGGAAGTTGTCTTTGTAGCGAAAGCGAGCCTCATTGACTGCTGGGCGAGCGTGCAAAGAGGGCCACTAGAAAAGTAGAAACTGTTTGAGAAACAAAGCTGTTTTCTGAAGTTCTAACTCCCCCTCGAATCTCCACCGTGGTTCCCCCCACTTGATTCAAGGTTCAATTGCCTTTAATGGTATTATGGAACCTGTTGCAAATTGGAAAACGTTGTCTGAATTGGCGGTAGTTTGCTGCGATTCGGACAGGCGCTGAGAGTTGGGAACGGGCAGACTGCCTCAAATGAAGACGCTGACCGTCGCGTGTATCCAACAGAAGATGCGGTTGCCCCAGACGCTGGAGGAGTACAGGGAAGACCTGCGCAGGTTTTTGCGGGCAGCGGAGAATAAACGGGCGCGGCTGGTGATTTTTCCGGAACTGGCCGGGGTAATGGTGATCCCGCCTCTTTTGAGCGGATTCCAGGCGAACCTGTTGAAGCGGTCGGATCTGGCGCGGCGGCGGCAGTCAAGTCTGTGGCAGAAGTTCAGCGGTGGCTTTTCGGGGGCGCTGGCCGGATGGCTAAACACCGATTTCCGCCAGATGGCTGGCGCGCTGTTGACGACGCAGCCGGAGAGTGTTTGGGAGGCGTACGACGAAGTCTTCGGGGGGCTGGCGCAGGAGTTTGACGTGACGTTGGTGGCGCCGAGCGCATATTTGCCGGACCCTCTGGACGGTGTGTTGCGGAACCTAACTGTAGTTTACGGCCCCAGCGGCGAGAGGCTGGGGTACCAAGCCAAGCGTGTGCTGCATCCTGAGGACGAGGACCTGGCCCAGCCGGGCCACGAATGGAACGTAATTCAGACGCCGGTCGGCAGAATTGGGTTGATGCTGGGCGGCGACCTGCTGTACCCGGAGGTGGGGCGGCTGCTGGCATACCAGGGCGCGGAGTTGTTGATCGGCCAGGGCGCGGCTACAGAGCGGGTGTTGTATGAGAAGTTGCGGGCCGGGATGCTGGCGCGAATGCAGGACAACCAGTTGTTCGCGGCCATCAGCTTTCTGGTCGGCCACAATGAGTTCAGCCGCCGTCAGCGAGATCCTTTCGTGGGGCGATCGTCGGTGCTGGCGCCGCAGGAACTTACGCCGCGAGCAAGCGGAATCCTGGTAGAGTCGTCCAACTTTCGCAGCGAGAGCGTGCTGTCGGCACTATGGGACTTCGAGGCGTTGGCCGAGCTGTGGGAGACATCGGACACACCGGTGAGGAGCCAACTTCCCCTGGATGCGGTCGGCCCGGCGCTGGCACAACTCTATCGAAAGATGAACCAGTTGCCGGCAGGGCCCGAAGCACTCCTGGCTGCGCCCGAAGTACAGGAACCTGAGACCAAAAAACGGCCCGTGGTGATGGAAGAGAGGGTGACAGTGCCAAAGAGGACAAAGTCAATACTCAGTCTGGATGATCTGCCAGTACTTGCGTCGGTCACTTCCTACTGGGGAGATGCGTCAGATACAGAGATCAAAGAATCCTTGCCTGCCCATGTTCCGGTCAGTTTGACTCCCGAGACATATGATTGGGAATTGGACGAATCGTCAGAGGCGATTGAGTCGCAGGCGTTAGCTACACCAGAGGCGGAAGCGGGCACTGCAGAAGGTGTGAAAGCTCAGAGCGAAGATATGCAAACTGTGGCCGCCGGTCAGTCAGATGAAGGTCAGGCCGAGGACGGTGAAAGTGAAGAGGAGACGCAGGAGATGGATGCTCTTCTCGAGCCAAGGGCTGAAGACGCCGCAGGTAGACCGACTGCGTCTTGACTTTCCAAATTTGGGTTGCCGGCCAGAGGTCAGATAGTGGTGGGCGTTGAACGCTAAGGGAGAACGGGCTCTTCCCTGGCGGACTGAATCAGGCGCAGCATCTCGTCGACGTCGGTGATCTTCACCCGCGGTTGCCCCCGCAGTTCTCCCCGTTGGTTTTCTATCTGTTCCAGAATTTGCCAGTCGGCAAAGGAAACGAAGTTCACGCCCCTGTTCTGCAGGAAGGGAATGATGTCATTGGGCCGGCCGTGGCCGTCGGTGTGTGGGCCGGAATTGTTGACCGAGGCCGGGGCGCCTGGAAGCAGCTCGGCGGCGTTTTTCACATCTTCCATCATCATTTTCACAGTTTCGACTGCGTCAGGCTTGTTGGTGCCGATGACGCCAGTGGGGCCGCGTTTGGCCCAGCCGACGGTGTATTCACCGGGCACGACCGCGCCGCCGTGCTCGGCAGTCACGCGCCCCTTCTCGTTGGGAATGATACCCCAACGATCATAGAAGGGGACGCCTGGAATGGGGACGCCGCGGTAGCCGATGGAGCGAAATACCAGCCCGACATCATATTCTGTGAATGTGCCGATGCCGCGGCAAGCGACGTAGCCCGTTTCGGTAGCTTGCAGCGCGTTTTTCTCTGTAGTAATGGCGCTGACCGCGCCGGCAGTGCCGGTTATTTCGGTCGGTGAGCGCAGGAAGTGGAAGATGATCTGTTTGGGTTTGCCGGTGGCGCCGCGCTCCGCCAGATCCTGCAGTGTTTCGATGTTGCGGCGGGCGGTGCGGTCGCCTTCCATTTCGGTCTGGCTGGCTTCGTCGAGAACAAGGTCGGCCGGATTGACGATCACATCGGCGATTTCCAGTTCGCCCAGCTCTTTTATCTCCGGATTGGTGAACTTGGCTTGTACCGGCCCGCGGCGGGCGAAGATGTGAATGTGCCTGACGTTGCTATCGCGCAGTTCCTCAAGGGCGTAGTCGGTTATGTCGGTTGTCTCCAGTTCGGAGACCGATTTGGCGAGGATGCGGGTTACATCCATGGCCACATTGCCGACGCCGATGACAGCGACACTTTCGACACTCAGATCAAATTGAAAGTGACGGAAGTCGGGATGGCCGTTGTACCAGGCGACGAACTCTGTGGCGGAGAAGCTGCCCGCCAGGTCTTCGCCGGGGATGCCGAGCCTTTTGTCGGACTGGGCACCGACGGCGTAGACGATCTGGTCATAGTGGGACTTGAGCTCAGCGTGGGTGATATCGGCTCCCAGGTCCACGTTGCCGAAGTAGCGGACGCGGCTGTCTTTCATCGTGCGCTCGTAGATGCGGGTTACGGACTTGATCTTCTGGTGATCGGGGGCGACGCCGTAGCGCACCAGTCCGTAGGGCGTGGGAAGCCGGTCGAAGAGATCGATTGAGACGTGGGCATCCTTTTGTTGCAGCAAGGCGCCGGCGGCGTAGAAGCCAGATGGTCCGGCGCCGACAATAGCGATGCGCACGGGTCTGCTGCTGCTGCCAAGTCTTCCTGTAAAGGTCAATGCAATTTCCTCTTGGAGTTTATTCCTGGGTACAAACTACAATATGGCAGCGAATTTCACAATTTTCGCTGGAGCAGAGACTGAAACTGCCGCGCCAGAGTGAGGACGCCGATACCGAGTTGGAAGTATTCGGCGGGGCCGATGGTTTCGAGAGCTGTCTCGCCGTCCTCTTCTCTACGCGCGCTGGATAGCCAGGCAAAGACGCCGCCCAGCAGAGCGCCTCCGATCATGCCTGCTAAAATGATTCCTGTCCGGCCGCTTTCCTTCATTGTCAGTCTCCACTATATCCGGCACCATCCATTTAGCGCGTAAGCGCTTGTACAATTTACGTCCCTGATAACAGTTTCGCAGGGCGCGGACCGGTCTGTTGCGAAAATCGACCGCGACGCTAGCGGCAGCGCCGCGGTCGATTGGTGCGCACATTGTAGCGGCAGAAGCCGCTCTTGTCACATGCAGCAGAAGACCATAGGACTGAATCGTCTTACTTCAGGATCATCTCCTTGACGAGGATGCGGTGATCAAGCTGAGGCGCCCATTCGATCCGGCCGCCGAGGCCGTAAGCGAGATCGAGGTGGCCTATGTAACCTATAGCGACATCCTCGTGCACTATCCGGCTGAGCTCCTGCAGCGTCATTTCACGCTCGTCTCCGGTGAGGGGAAGGGCCTTCATCCAGACGGCATCGGCTTCCTCGTTGCAGTAGACAGAGAGGATGCCCTCGCAGGAGTAATAGAAGCGGTAGGAAGAGGCGTAGTCCATGATTTCGTTGCCATGCAGGTGGATGGCGACGAAGTTCCGGTCTTCGGGAACGTCCTTGATGTTGATCAGCATCACCTGTCCGAAGCCTTCGGGATCGTAGAAGGTGGTGGTTACGCTGAAGCCGACGTCGGTGAGCATGGAAGCGACGGCCTGAATGACTTCGTCAATTCTGGGGAAGACGGCATGGCGTGCGCCGAGCGTGATCTCCATGTCGACGGGTACGCCGTCTGCAGCCGCGGCGGCCAGGAGCTCTCGGGCCTGGTCCGGGTCGTAGGGATAGGGCTCCAGGCTGGGGTCGTGGCCGGTGGCGGAGGAGTTGACTATCTGGCTGGCGACGGTAGCCGCGCCGCCGAGGATGCTGTCGACGATGGCCTCTTTGTCGATAGCCAACTGGAAGGCCAGGCGGACGCGCTGGTCGGACAGTAGCGGGCTATTGGTATCCATGCGGATGAAGATCGTCTCGACGCTGGGGGCGGACACGCAGCTGGCGTCAGCTTCGGCGTCGAGCAGCTGGCACTGTTCGGGTGTGATGAACGCGGCCAGATCGACCTCGCCGGCTTGCACGGCGGCGACCCGCACCTGGTCCT